>JANMWM010000168.1:0-5814 GCA_031394005.1 Sphingomonas sp. | reverse complement strand
TCGCTGCCGTGCCCACGGGCCTCAGTTACCTTTGGCCGTGAAAAGTTGAAGGCTACTACGAAGACGCAGGGTGATTTTAATTTGGCAAACGGTCGACCATCGGCCTCTCCACCCCCAGCAGTTTCGAAGAGCAAAACAGTTCCTCATTAAATCCACAACTGCGACCACGAATGGCAGATTGTTCGCCGACCTGAGTGGACGCCGCCGCTCTCTCAGTCGGCTGTGGTTCATGTCGATCTATCGAGCCGCCAGGGTAGTTGAGGACCACGAAGCCCTAGACACTCCGGCGGTTGCCCGTCCTAGTGCCGCCGATCAGGCGCGGTAACAAAGACATCTGCCGGACACTGGCGGGCTAACGATGGACTGCCGCCAAAGGCGGCACCCTGATCGGCACTCGCTCGCGTTCGATAGCGCGCGAGAAGTGATCGCTACGACACGTTTTAAGCACCGGGCAATAGGTTGATCTATGAATCGGTGATCGCCGCCCATGCTTCATTCCGTGGGGGTCTCGTGCAACCGGCACACCGCGCAGCCGGAAATCGAGATTGTGGGGCGGGTGGAAGCATTGATCAGTCAGAGGTTTCTCATTCCGGTCACCGGTTCGGGATGGCAATGGTAGCGGAGGAGGGACTTGAACCCCCGACACGCGGATTATGATTCCGCTGCTCTAACCAGCTGAGCTACTCCGCCCCAAGGGACCGCCGCAGCAGGACCGCCGGCGCGGTGTGAATATACGTAGCGCCGCCACGCTGGTCAACGCGAGGTCTGGAAGTCTTTGTGCGCAATGGCCGGAACCGAGCCCGCGCACCCCTCGTTAGGGGGGAAAATCGGAGATGATACCATGGACCCACTGACTCCAATCGAAACTCTGTGCCGCATCGTCCTTCGCGGGCGCGAATACGAGGCGCAGACCCCGACCGACTATGATGGCGGCGAGGCGGCCGAGAATATCGACGGCGAGGACGGCGAAGCGCTGTCGGTGCTCGACGATTCGGTCAACGACAGCGTCGAGGAAGAGTTGAAGAGCCAATTCGAGGATTTGGCTGACGACCAGCTGGCCGAAGTGTTGGCGTTCTGCTGGGTCGGTCAGGGGACCTATGAGGCGTCTGACTGGACTGAGGCGATGGAGGAGGCGGCAGACGTCGGCGCGGGTGCGATCGCCGAGCTTATGGAGATGCCGATGCTGGCGTCGGTGCTGGAGAGCGGGATGGCAGCGTTCGAGCTTAGTTGTGACGGCGTCGGCGACATGGTCTAGCGTTCGCCACCGCGGGCTTCACAGAATTACGAGCCGCGGAAGCGCCAGCGCTGGACGGTTTCCCACGGTCCGCCAAGGTAGCGGTGAAGCGCTAGTCCGGCGAGGCCGAGCGGGCGCGGAACAAAGTGGCGTTGTTTGGCGATCAGCAGTTCGCGCGCGACCGATGACGTCACCTTGTTCTGGATGGTGACATGGGGGCGCCAGCCCTGCGCGTCCTGCGCGGTGAGGCAGCCGATGAATGCTTCGGCGATATGCGCTCGAATGTCTTGCAGATCAGCGGACTGGATGGCGTAGGCGACGCCTGAACCGAGGCTGTAGAGGCTGGCGAGCGTGGCGCGCGGTGTCGGGCGGTCGGCGGCTTCGGCGAGGCGACGGCGGGCTTCGCTCTCGACCGACGGCGGGAGCGCGTGGAACAGGGTCAGGTGCGCGGCGAGGATGTTGCGCTCTGGCGGGAAGTGAGCTCGGCGCTCGGCGTCGAGGAAGGCAAAATCGGCGGGAGCGAACTCGGCGGTGACGATCAGCGGCGCGGTCACCGCCAGTCGTCTTTTTCGAGCTGTTCGAGCTTTTCGAATCCGGCCTGATCGAGGTCGGTGTTCAGGTGGTCATTGTCGACCTTGAGGTCGCGCCAGTCGATGCGGCGGACGGTCTCGCCAACCCCGCCAACCCCGCCGCTCGATACCACGACATAGAAGAGCCGGCCGTGGTCGCAGCCGGCCATTGCGTCGACGCTGGCGCCGAGTTCGATGCCCCCTGCCCCGGCGAGCTTGGCCTTGGTCAGCAGCGAGACCGGGAAGAGGGCTTCTCCGGAGGTTTCCTCGCTGGCTTGGGCGGCTTTCTTGCCGCCCTCTTCGAGCTTGGCTTGGCGGCCGAGCCAGCGCCAGATGCCGAACAGGTTCAATGCAGTGAGGATGATGTTCTGCCACAGCAGGTTCGACTGGCCGGTGGCGATGCCGAGCGTCAGCCAGGCGAGCGAGCCGATGGTAAAGACCACGAACCCCCAGCCGGTTATGCGCGTGCCGAGGTTCGACGCGGTCATCAGCGCGGCGATAGTGGTCGCGATCGGAGCGAGCCAGGTTGCGATGAATTCCATGGACGCTGCTCTAGTTGCGGTCAGATTTCGACCTGGCTGCCGAGTTCGACAACGCGATTAGCGGGGAGCTTGAAGAATTCCATCGCGCTTTGGGCATTGCGCAGCATCCACGCGAACAGCTTCTCGCGCCAGATCGCCATTCCCGGGCGCTCGGCGGTGAGCAGAGTCTGGCGCGACAGGAAGAAGCTGGTGCGCATGAGGTTGTCGGTGGCGCAGCCGTGGACCTCGCTCAGCGCGGCGGGTACGTTGGGTTCCTCCATGAAGCCATAGTGGAGCGTGACGCGAAAAAAGCCGTCGCCATAATCCTCGGTCGTGGTACGTTTCTCCTCCTTCACGAACGGCACGTCGGCGATGCTGACGGTGACGAGAATGTTGCGTTCGTGGAGCACCATATTGTGTTTGAGATTGTGGAGTAGCGCGGGGGGGACGCCGTCGCGGGCGCTGGTCATGAACACAGCGGTGTTGGGCACGCGGGTTGCCGACTTGGCCGACTTGATGAAGATCTTGAGCGGGATTGCGTCGCTGGTCATCCGCTCGATCATTAGCTTGCGACCGCGGGCCCAAGTGGTCAGCAGGGTAAAAACAATCGCACCGATGAGCAGTGGAAACCAGCCGCCGGCGAAAAATTTGGTGAGGTTCGAGGCGAAATAGACGCCGTCGATTAGCATGAAACCGCCGATGACGACGATCACTAGCGCCATCGGCCACTGCCACACCTTGCGCGCCAGCACGCCAAGATCGAACGCGGTGATGAACATCGTGCCGGTCACCGCGATGCCGTAGGCGGCGGCCAGATTGCTCGATTCGCGGAAGCCCAGAACGAGCAGGATGACGAGGATCATCAGCGTCCAGTTGATGAACGGGACATAAATTTGTCCTGCGGCGCGCTCCGAGGTGTGGGCGATGCGCAGCCGCGGCATAAGGCCGAGCTGGATCGCCTGCTGGACGACTGAATAGGCGCCGGTGATCACCGCCTGGCTGGCGATGATCGTGGCGGCGGTGGCGAGGATGACGAGCGGCAGGCGAAGCTGGTCGCTCGCCATGAAGTAAAAGGGGTTCTCAACCGTGGCGGGAAGGCGAAGCATCATCGCCGCCTGTCCGAGATAGTTAAGGATGAGCGCGGGAAACACCATCCACAGCCAGGCGAGCGTGATCGGGCGGCGACCGAAATGGCCCATGTCGGCGTAGAGCGCCTCGGCGCCGGTGACGCACAGCACGACCGAGCCAAGCGCCAGGAAGGCGAGCGGCGGGTTGGCGGCGATGAAGCGGACCGCCCAGATCGGGTTGAGCCCGGCGACGACCGCGGGGTTTTGGGCGATCTGCATACCGCCGAGGATGGCGATGACGAAGAAGTAGAACACCATCACCGGGCCGAACAGCTTCCCGACCGCGTCGGTGCCGCGCGACTGGATGAGGAACAGGCCGATGAGGATGACGATCGAAACGGGGATGACGAACGGGGTGAAGCCGGCGTTGACGGTCTCGAGTCCTTCGACCGCAGACAGGACGGAGACGGCCGGGGTAATCATTGCGTCGCCGAAGAATAGCGCGGTCGCAGCGATGCCGAGCATGACGAGAGGGGTTCCCCAGCGCGCGCTGCCGGTCGAGCGCTGGATGAGTGCGAGGAGGGCGAGCGTGCCGCCCTCGCCCTTGTTGTCGGCGCGAAGGATGAGCGCGACATATTTGATCGTGACGATGACGACGAGCGACCAGAACATCAGGCAGACGGTGCCGAAGATGTGAAGCTTGTCGACCGCCAGCGGGTGATGGCCGACGAAGACTTCCTTCATCGCGTAGAGCGGGCTGGTGCCGATGTCGCCGAACACGACACCGACCGCACCCAGCGCCATCGCGGGAAGCGAGCCGACGACGTGGGCGAGGGCTTCAGGCTCGGCGTCGGGCTCGCCCGTGGGCACCGTCGCGGCAGTCGCAACATCGGTCATCGAAGGGTAGTCCTAGACAATAAGGGCGCGGGCTTGCGGCGGGCGTCCAGGGAAGTTGCTTAAATCTCGACCTGGCTGCCGAGTTCCACAACGCGGTTGGCGGGCAGCTTGAAAAATTCCATCGCGCTTTCGGCGTTGCGCAGCATCCACGAGAAGAGCTTCTCGCGCCAGATCGCCATTCCCGGTCGCTTCGAGGCGACGAGCGTCTGGCGGGCAAGGAAGAAGCTGGTATCCATCATCTTGTAGCGCGGTCCGCACCCTTCCATCTGCGACAGCGCGGCGGGGACGTCGATGTCCTCCATGAAACCGTAGCGGAGGATAAGGCGGTAAAAGCCATGGCCGAGATCCTCAGTGGAGAGGCGCTTGGGGTGCTTCACGTAGGGCACATCCTCAATTCGCACGGTCAGCAGCAGAATGCGCTCGTGAAGCACCTTGTTGTGCTTGATGTTGTGCAGGAGGGCGTGCGGCACACCAACGCCCGAGCTGGTCATGAAGACCGCGGTACCGGGAACGCGTGCAGTGCTGCCGCTGGCGGACTTGATGAACACCTGGATCGGAATCGATTCTTCTTCCAGGCGGACCATCAGCAGCTTGCGTCCGCGCGCCCAGGTGGTGTGCTTGGTGATGGCGATGAAGCCGACCAGCAGCGGGAACCAGCCGCCGACCGGGACCTTGAGCTGGTTTGCGATGAAGTAAGCGACGTCGACGATCAGGAAGTGGGCGACGAGCGACCCCGCCAGCAGCCGGTTCCATTTCCACAGAGTAAACAGCACGACCGCGATCAGCAGCGTGTCGATGAACATCGCGCCGGTGACGGCAATGCCATAGGCGGCGGCGAGGTTCGACGAGTTGCGGAAGTTGATCACCAGGAGCAGCACCACCACCATCAGCGCCCAGTTGATCGCCGGGATGTAGATCTGCCCCGCTGCGGTCTCGCTGGTGTGGGTGATCCGCAGGCGAGGGATGAAGCCAAGCTGGATCGCCTGCTGGGTGACCGAGAAGGCCCCCGAGATCACCGCCTGGCTGGCGATGATCGTCGCCGCGGTCGCGATTCCGACCAGCGGCAGCCGCGCCCACTCCGGCGCCATCAGGTAAAATGGATTGGTCGCGGCTTCCGGATGTCCGAGCAGCAGCGCGCCCTGGCCCATGTAGTTGAGCATCAGACACGGATAGACCAGGCCAAGCCAGCTGAAGCCAATCGCCCGGCGGCCGAAATGGCCCATGTCGGCATAAAGCGTTTCGGCGCCGGTGACGGCCAGGAACACCGAGCCCAAGGCGAGGAACGCCAGCTTGGGATTGATCTGGAAGAATTTGGCCGCCCAATATGGATTGAGGATTCCGATGATCTCCGGATGGGCCATGATGTTGGTGACGCCGAGCACCGCGAGCACCGCGAAATAGACCAGCACCACCGGCCCGAACAGGCGCCCGACCTTGGCCGTACCCCGCGCCTGGACCAGGAACAGCGCGATCAGGATGCCGATCGCGATGGGGATGACCAGCGGCTTCAGGCCCGCTTCGACGAT
>JANMWM010000164.1:0-11383 GCA_031394005.1 Sphingomonas sp. | reverse complement strand
GCCAGGAGACCGCGAGTCTGCCTGACGGACCGGAGAAGGACGGCAGGATTGCGGCCATCCGCGCCGAGATCGAACGGTTCCGTGAGATCGTGCTGAACGCTGCCGAAACGGTGGAGACGGAACCTGCCAAGGGCAGCCGCCCGGCCAAAACCGTGAAGAAGCCCGGCGGACTCTACATCATGGGCTCCGAGCGCCACGAAAGCCGCCGCATCGACAATCAGTTGCGCGGGCGTTCGGGGCGGCAGGGGGATCCCGGCCTATCGCGCTTCTACCTCAGCCTCGACGACGATCTGCTCCGGATTTTCGGTCCACAGACGATGTTCGCGCGGTTGATGAACAAGAATCTCGAAGACGGCGAGGCGATCGTTAGCCCGTGGATATCGAAGGCGATTGAGACTGCGCAGAAGAAGGTCGAGGCGCGCAACTACGACATCCGCAAACAGGTCGTCGAATTCGATGACGTCATGAACGACCAGCGCAAGGTCATCTACGAACAACGCGCCGATATAATGGACTCGGATCATGTCAGCGACGTCGTTACCGACATCCGTGCCGAGACCATTGCCAGCATTATCGCCGCGCACTGCCCGCCCGGCACTTACCCCGAGCAGTGGGACGTCTCCGGGCTCAAGGACAGCGTCCAGACCGTGCTCGGCCTCACCCCGCTGATCGACTCCTGGCTCGCCGAGGAATCGGTCGAGCCTGAGATGATCGCCGAGCGCGTCCAGACCGAGGCTGATGGCATGATGGAAGCCAAGATTGCCGACCTCGAAGGCGATAATTGGGTCCAGGTCGAGAAGAGCGTGATGATCCAGACGCTCGACCATTTCTGGAAGGAGCATCTGGCGACGTTGGACGCGCTTCGCCAAGTTATTCACCTGCGTAGTTATGCGCAGAAGAAACCGATCGACGAGTATAAACAGGAAGCGTTCCTGCTGTTCGAGCGACTGCTGGTCGCGATCCGTGAGGATGTCACTCGCGTGCTAATGCGTGCGCAGATCAGCATGGAACTACCGGCGATTGAGCTTCCCGACTTCATCACCAGCCACATCGACCCCCTGTCGGGCGACGACAATAGTTACGACATTGATGCGGGGTCGGGTTCGATCTTATCGACGTTGCCGCCGCTCCAGTCGCCGCAACCGCCGATGCCCGATTCGCGCCTCAACGGAGACGGCGCTGCAGGGCCTATCACCGAGCCCGAGAGTCGCAACTCGCCGTGCCCGTGCGGGTCGGGCCGCAAGTATAAGCATTGCCACGGCGCACTTGTCTGAGCCGCGAGTGATGATCGACCGAAGCGCGATCCGGGCGGCGTACCGGCCCGCCGAGGAGCGGGTCGTAGTGGAGCGTCTCGGGCAGGCCGTGCTCCCCGCCAGCGCCAGGCCGGTTGCCGCCGCGATTGCTCGAACTTTGGTCGAGCGGGTGCGAGCGCACAAGCCCGCCGGCCTCGATGCCTTCATGCACGCTTATGACCTCGGCAGCGACGAGGGCGTGGCGCTGATGTGCCTCGCTGAAGCGCTACTGCGTATCCCCGACGCCGATACCGCCGACGACCTCATCCACGATAAATTGTCGGGTCCTGATTGGGCTGAGAAGTTGGGGGGGGCACGTTCGACCTTTGTCAACGCCGCGACGATTTCACTACTGCTCACCGGCAAGGTGCTCGACGGGGCGAACGACCGTGCCGAGGGCTGGCGCGCGAGCCTTGGGCGCGCCGTAGGGCGACTTGGCGAGCCTGTCATCCGCACCGCGGTGGGGCAGGGAATGAAGATCCTCGGCGGGCAATTCGTGTTCGGCCGGACGATCGACGAGGCGCTGGCTCGGGCGCGACCCGAGCAGGCCAAGGGGATCAGCCACAGCTTCGACATGCTCGGTGAGGCGGCAAAGACCCACCCTGACGCGGCCCGCTATTCCGACGCCTATCGCGCCGCGCTCGATCGAATCGCGGCTACCGCGAGCGGGGGCCTTCGGGCCGCGCCGGGGATTTCGGTCAAGCTGTCCGCCCTCCACCCGCGCTATGAGTTCACCCATGCTGAGGAAGCCAAGGCGGCCGTCCTTCCCATCCTCCGCGGACTTGCCGCCCAGGCCAGTGCGGCAAACGTCCACTTCACTATCGACGCCGAAGAGGCCGATCGGCTAGAGCTGTCGCTTGACTTGATCGAAGCGCTCGCCGCCGACGACACTCTGTTCGGCGCGAAGGGAGCGGGCGGGTGGAGCGGCTTCGGCCTCGCGCTACAGGCCTACAGCAAGCGCGCTGTCCCGCTGGTCGAATGGGTCGCTGCGCTCGCCTACAGACACAACCGCCGGTTCATGGTCCGCTTAGTCAAGGGCGCCTATTGGGACAGCGAGATCAAGGCCGCGCAGGTCGCCGGTCTAGACGATTACCCGGTATTCACGCGCAAGGTCGCGACCGACGTGTCATATCTCGCCTGTGCGAAGGCGATGCTCGCCGCCGACGACGTCATTTACTCGGCGTTTGCGACGCACAATGCCAACACGATTGGGGCGGTCAAGGCGCTCGCCGGCAGCAAGCCGATCGAGTTCCAGCGCCTCCACGGCATGGGTGAAGGCCTTTACGAAGAGCTAGCCAAGCTTGAGCGCGAACGCGGCGAACCACAGACCCCCGTCCGGATCTATGCTCCGGTCGGCAGCCACAAGGAACTGCTCGCTTACCTCGTTCGTCGCTTGCTTGAGAATGGCGCGAATTCAAGCTTCGTGAATCGTATAGCCGATGATGAAGTGCCGCTCGACGCGCTGGTCCGCGATCCGGTCGCAGAGCTATCCGCGCTATCGCCTCTCCGTAATCCGGCGATTCCCTTGCCCGACGCGATCTTCGGCGCGGTCCGCCGCAACAGTGCCGGCTGCGACCTTAGCGACCCCTTGGTCCGTGGTCCCCTAATGGGCCGATTGGCGACGCTTGAGCAGCATCAGTGGACCTCCTCCCCGACGATTGGGCAGAGCACCGCGTCGCGTCGCATCATCGCGCCGTTCGATCATCGCCACATTGTCGGCGAAGTATGTGACGCCACCCCTGCGTCGGTCGACGCCGCCGCGCGTGCCGCATCGGCCGCGCAGCGCTCTTGGGACGCGCTCGGGGGTTCAGCGCGCGCTCGCCTGCTCGACGGCGCCGCCGACCTGTTCGAGGCGCACCGCGAAGAGTTTTATTCGCTGTGCATCCGAGAAGCGGGCAAGACATTGCCCGACGCCGTGCTCGAAGTGCGCGAGGCAGTTGATTTTCTGCGCTTTTATGCCGCTGAGGCGCGTTCGAAATTCGTCGCGGCGATTGTTCTTCCCGGGCCGACGGGGGAACTCAACGAGCTTCGCCTTCACGGTCGTGGCGTGTTCGCGTGCATCAGTCCGTGGAATTTTCCGCTGGCGATCTTCATCGGCCCCGTCGCCGCCGCGCTCGCCGCAGGCAATGCCGCGCTTGCAAAGCCCGCAGAGCAGACCCCGCTGATCGGCGCTCTGGCGATCGAGTTGATGCACCTCGCGGGCATCCCCCGCGACATCGTTCAGCTGGTGCCGGGCGACGGCAGCGTCGGCGCGGCACTCACCAATCATCCGCTCGTTGCCGGCGTAGCCTTCACCGGTTCGACCGACACGGCGCGCGCCATCAACCGCGGTCTGGCCGAGCGGCCCGGTGCGATCATCCCATTGATTGCCGAAACTGGTGGGCAGAATGTGATGATCGTCGACAGCAGCGCGCTCCCCGAACAGGTCACGCGTGACGTCATCGCTTCGTCGTTCCAGAGCGCCGGACAGCGCTGCTCGGCACTGCGCGTGCTGTTCGTCCAGGACGATGTCGCAGACACGATGTTGGCGATGATCGCAGGCGCGATGCACGCGCTGACCGTCGGCGACCCGCGCCGCTTCGCGACCGACGTTGGCCCGGTGATTGATCAGGGCGCCAAGGACGCTCTCGATGCCCACGCTGCCGAACTCGACAGCAAGGCTAAGCTCCTCGCCAAGCTCCAGCTTCCCGACCTCCCCGGTCATTTCGTCGCGCCGGCGATGTACGAAATTGCCAGTCTCGCCGACCTCGATCGCGAGCATTTCGGCCCGATCCTTCACGTCGTGCGCTGGAAATCGGGCGAACTCGAAGCCGTCCTGGACGCAATTAACGCTACCGGTTTTGGCCTGACCCTTGGCCTCCAGAGCCGCATCGACACTACGCGTGCCTTGGTCGAAGCCCGCGCCCGTGTCGGCAATCTTTACGTCAACCGCAACCAGGTCGGCGCGGTGGTCGAAAGCCAGCCGTTCGGCGGCGAGGGACTGTCGGGAACGGGTCCCAAGGCCGGCGGCCCGCACTATGTCCTGCGCTTCGCCACCGAACGCGTGACCTGCATCGACACGACGGCGGCAGGCGGCAACGCCACGTTGATGGCGGCACTTTGATCGAGGACCGGCGCAGTGCTGACAGATCAGAACAGATGGCTCCCCGGGCCTGATTCGAACAGGCGACCATTCGATTAACAGTCGAACGCTCTACCGCTGAGCTACCGGGGAACACCTCGTCTGGCGAAGCGAGGTTTCCTTTAGCGTCGCGACCCCCGAACGCAACCCCTGTGCGTGCCATTCAATGGGCGAATTGCTCAAGCGCGATGCGTTCGTCGAGTGCATGTTCAGGATCGAACAAGAGCGTCAGCGTCGGCCCCTTCGAAAGGGAAACGTCAACCGTGACGACATCGCGCACCTCATACTGGTCGGCGACCGCCGATACCGGTCGGTTCACCGGGTCGAGTACACGGAATCGGACGGTGACATCGTCTTGCAGGATCGCCCCCTGCCACCGCCGTGGACGAAACGGGCTGATCGGGGTCAGCGCGAGCAGGCGCGCGGCGAGGGGCAAGATCGGGCCATGCGCCGACAAATTGTATGCCGTCGACCCCGCGGGCGTCGCGACAAGCACCCCGTCGCAGACCAGCTCGGGCATCACTACCCGGCCGTTGACGCTGACTTCGATCTTCGCGGTCTGCCGCGTTTCGCGAAGCAGCGACACTTCGTTGATTGCCGCGCGCTTGACGATCTTTCCGACTACGTCGGTGGTCGTCATCGTCAGCGGGGTGACGATGATCGCTTTCGCGCGCGCGATCCGCTCGTCGAGCCGGTCGAGCCGCCACTCGTTCATCAGGAAACCGACCGTCCCGCGGTTCATCCCGAACACCGGGCGCGGTTCGCCCGCCTCGAGCATCGCATGGAGCGTGTGGAGCATGAAGCCGTCGCCGCCGAGCGCGACCAGCGTCGTCGCTTCATCCTCTTCGGTCCAGCGATAGCGCTTGCGCAGCATCGTCTCGGCGGCGCGCGCGCCCTCTGTGATCGAGGCGAGCAGCCCGATTCCATTCAGTTCGCGTTTCACGCGTGGCGGGCGGGGGGCTTCGCGGTTCACGAGGCCAAGCATAGGTCATTTGCGCGCGCGCGCTACTGTCCCGCGATGGGTCGACGCACTCTTGCCCCTTCCGCTTGGACGGCTGCCCGCCCATCGCGCCACTATGTCACCACAGATTATCTCCGGCGAAGGCAACCGGGCCTCCGACATCCGCCTGAAGCCGCTCGCCGCGCCGATCCGCGACAGCCAGCTAGAACGCGCCATCGCCCGTGACGAAGTGAATATCCTCTTCCAGCCGCAGATCGACCCGGTTTCGGGTCGAGTTTGCGGGGTTGAGGCACTGGCACGCTGGACCGGCGAGCCCGATACCGAGGCCCTGTTCGCACGGGCCCAGCGCCATGGGCTCGCCGAGCGCCTTTCTCGCGTCGTGCAGCGCAAGGCGCTCCGACTGGCCGGCCGCTGGGGTGGGGCAAGGAGAGATCTGCGCCTCTCCATCAACGTCATTGCCGCCGACCTGATGCGCGAAACCTACGTCGGATGGCTGCTCGACGAGCTCGACGAAGCCGGACTCAGCCCTCTTCGGCTGACCGTCGAGATCACCGAGTCGTGCCTCATCGCCGACCAGCAGCTTGCTTCGGCTCGCCTTTCAACCCTTCGCACGGCGGGCGTGCAGATCGCGATCGACGACTTCGGCACCGGCTATTCGAGCCTGGCCTATCTCGCGTCGCTCCCGCTCGACACGCTCAAGATTGACAGGGCGATGATCACTGATCTGGTCGGCGGTTCGCGCGACCGCATCGTGGTCCGCGCGATGATCGGCCTTGCACGCGAACTTGGTCTCAAGATCATCGTTGAAGGCATTGAGTCTACAGCACAACTGGGGCTGGTCGCAGGCTGGGGCTGCGATCTCTATCAAGGGTTTCTGAGCGCGGGGGCGCTTGACGAGGAGGAGCTTGAGCGGTTCGTCGCCGCCACCTTTGCGGTCGCCGCCTGACCGCGCGTCAGGCCGGCTCGAGCTCCTTTTTTACATCCGTCTGTCCCGCTGACAGTACCCGCGCCAGCCCGCGCGACAATTGCACTGCGCCGCTCAGTCGCGATTCGTCGCTTGGCCAGTCGCGCGACACGACCAGTTTGCTGTCGGGACGAAGCCTCGCCGCGCCCTTCAACCGTTCGATATAAGCGAACAGTCCGGCTAGATCGGGGAAACCCTCGGGTACGAACGTCACGACCGCACCCTTCGCTCCGACATCGAGCTTGAGGATCCTAGCCCTTCGGCAATTGATCTTCGTCTCGACGATCTGGAGCAAGTTCGCGGTTTCCTTCGGCAGCGGACCGAAGCGGTCGATCAGCTCAGCGGCGAAGGCTTCGACCTCCTGCCGGTCGGCGAGGTCAGCGAGGCGGCGGTAGAGCCCCATGCGCAGGTCGAGGTCGAGGACATAAGTCTCGGGAATAAGGATCGGTGCTTCGACGCTGATTTGCGGGGCATATTCCTCGCGCCGCTCATCGCCGCCCGCCTTCATCTCAAGGATCGCTTCCTCGAGCATCGACTGGTAAAGCTCGAAACCGACCTCCTTGATATGCCCGGACTGTTCGTCACCAAGAAGATTACCCGCCCCGCGGATGTCGAGGTCGTGGCTGGCGAGCTGAAATCCGGCTCCGAGGCTGTCGAGATTGGCCAGTACCTGCAAGCGCTTTTCCGCTCCCTCGGTAATCGAGCGATCGGGCGTGGTCGTCAGATAGGCATAAGCGCGCGTCTTCGACCGCCCGACGCGTCCGCGCAACTGGTAGAGCTGCGCCAGTCCGAACCGGTCGGCGCGGTGAACAACAAGCGTATTCGCGCTCGGGATGTCGAGCCCGCTCTCGATGATCGTCGTTGACAGCAGCACATCGTATTTGCGGTCATAGAATGCGCTCATCCGCTCTTCAACTTCTGACGGCGCCATTCGCCCATGCGCGGTAATCGCGCTCACTTCCGGAACCTCTTCGCGCAGCCACTCCTCGATGTCGGCGAGATCGGCGATTCGCGGCACGACATAGAAGCTCTGCCCGCCGCGATAATGTTCGCGCAGCAGGGCCTCGCGGATGACGACCGGGTCGCGCGGGGTGACGTAGGTACGTACCGCCAGTCGATCGACGGGCGGGGTCTGAATGACCGACAGTTCGCGCAGGCCCGACATCGCCATCTGCAGCGTGCGTGGGATCGGCGTGGCGGTCAGGGTCAGGACATGGACGTCGGCCCGGAGCGCTTTCAGCCGCTCCTTGTGGGTAACGCCGAAATGCTGCTCCTCGTCGACAATAACGAGCCCCAACTTCTTGAACTTGATGCTCTTTGCCAGCAGCGCATGGGTTCCGATGACGATATCGACCGTTCCGTTCTCGAGCCCCTCCTTGGTCTTCTTGGTCTCGGACGCCGTGACCAGTCGAGACAGCCGCCCAACTTCGATCGGGAATCCCTTCATGCGCTCGACGAAATTGTTGAAGTGCTGGCGCGCCAGCAGGGTCGTCGGGCCGATGAGCGCGACCTGGTATCCCGCCATCGCCGCGACGAACGCCGCGCGCAGCGCCACCTCGGTCTTACCGAAGCCGACGTCGCCGCACACCAGCCGGTCCATCGGGTTGCCCGCGGCGAGGTCGCCAAGCACCTCCTCGATCGCCCGGTCCTGATCATCGGTTTCCTCGAACGGGAAGCGATCGACGAACGACGCATAGGCGCCGTCGATCTCGATCAGCGCGCCGGGCCGGGTCGCGCGCATCGCGGCGGTCCTGATGAGGTCGCCGGCAATCTCGCGGATGCGCTCCTTCATGCGGCTCTTGCGCCGCTGCCACGCCTCGCCGCCGAGCCGGTCGAGCGGGGCCTTTTCCGCCTCCGAACTGCCATAGCGAGTCAGCACGTCGATATTTTCGACTGGCACATAAAGCTTGTCGCCGCCGGCATATTCCAATGCGACGCAATCGTGCGGCGCCTTGCCGACCATGATCGAGGTCAACCCCTCGTAGCGTGCAACACCATGGTCGGCGTGGACGACCAAATCCCCGGGCGAGAGAGTGGCGAGTTCAGACAGGAAGGCATCGGCACTCTTGCGTCGCTTCTTGCGCCTTACCAGCCGGTCGCCGAGCATGTCCTGCTCGGTAAGCACCGCGACCTGAGGCGTTGTGAAGCCATGATCGAGCGGCAGGACGAGGAGCGCCGCGTCGGCCTTGGTGCCGAGCGCTTGCTGCCAGCTGTCGACCTGCTTGAGCCGCTCCAGGCCATGGTCGGCGAGAAGCCCGGCAAGCCGCTCGCGCGCCCCGCTGCTGTAGCTGGCCAGCACCAGTTTGTGATTCGATTTCCGCAACTTGGCGGCATGAGCGACAACTGCTTCATAGACATTGGCGTTCTGCGCCCGCTCGGGCGCGAAGTCGCGCGCGCCTTCGACGCCGAAGTCGATTACCTTTTCGCTTGCGGGCTCGTGGAAGATCGACGCGCGGTGGATCCGCCGCCCCGCGATCGTTCCGCGCCACTCCTTGTCGCTGAGATAGAGCGTCGACGGTGGCAGTGGGCGATAGCTGCCCGGTTCGCTGACCATCGCCCGCTCGCGATTGCTGAAATAATCTCGGATCGCCTCGCTGCGCTGGTCATGCGAGCCGTCGGCGCCGGAATCGCGCATAATGACGTCATACTCGCCAAGATGGTCGAACAGCGTGCCGAGCTTCTCCTCGAAGAGCGGAAGCCAGTGTTCCATCCCCGCCAGCCGCCGCCCATCGCTGATTGCCTGGTAGAGCGGATCGCCAGTTGCATTCGCGCCGAACCGCTCGCGATAGCCCGCACGGAAACGCTTGATGCTTTCCTCGTCGAGCAGCGCTTCAGAGGCGGGCATCAGCGTGAAGGTCGGGGCAGGTCCTGTGGTGCGCTGGTCTGCGGGATCGAACCGGCGCATCGTCTCGATTTCATCGCCGAAGAAATCGAGCCGGATAGCGCTCGGCTTTCCCGCCGGGAACAGATCGACCAGCGACCCCCGAACCGCATAATCGCCCGCGTCATGAACCGCATCAGCGCGCTGATAGCCATTCGCCGCCAGCAACTTGACCAGCGCATCGCGATCGATCCGCTCGCCCTCGGCCAGTCGTCGGGTGAGTTGGCGGATGCGGAACGGAGTCAGCATCCGCTGCGCTGCCGCATTCGCGGTGGTCACAAGGAGTTGCGGGCCGTTCCTTGCAGCCTGCAGTAATTGGAGTGTCGCCAGCCGTTCGGCCATCACCCGCAGCGCCGGCGAGACGCGGTCGTAAGGCAGGCAATCCCAAGCGGGGAGCGTCAGCACCTCGACCTCTGGCGCGAACACTGGCACAGTTTCGGCCAGTGCGCGCATCGCCGCTTCGTCTGCAGCAAGGATGACCGCGCGCCCGCTCTTGCCTGCGCCATGGACCGCGCGCGCCAAGTCGGCGGCGAGCCACGGCAGAAACCCCGTCGGCACCGCCGCCAGCGTCAGCGGCTCGCTCGCCTTCAGGATCCGGGAAAGCGCGTCGTTCACTTGGGAATCCTGATGAAATCGAGTTGCTGAAGCGCGCTCAGTAGCGCCCCCTGATAGCGATCCGGCGCGGGCAGGGTGCCGATCGCCCACGCCATGATGTCAACGTCGGTCTCGTTGAGCAGATCGGCGAACCAGGCGCGCTCTTCGGCATTCCACTGCTGGTGCCGAGCGTCGAAAAATCCACCGATCATCATGTCCGCTTCGCGCGTGCCTCGATGCCAGGCGCGGTATTTGAGCGCGCGCAATTCTTCGTCCATCGCCTTGCTCCAACGCGCCGAAAACCCGCTGGCGAAGATCGCCACGGGTGATGACCGCCATGTAGTCGCTCGCGCGGCGAGGCGCTAGGGAGGGGTATGCGGCCCGATACGCTCAACCCCCTGTTCGCCGAGGCCGAAGCGCTCAAGGGGGTCGGCCCGGGTGTCGCCAAGGCGCTGGCGCGGCTCGGAATCACGCGCGCCGTCGATCTCGCCTACCATCTGCCGACGGGGACGATCGACCGCATTCGCGCGCCGGTAGCGAGCGCGGCGATTCTCGGAATGATCGTCATCCTCGACATCACGCCATTCGACAGCCGCGCGTCGGCAGGGCGGGGACCCTTGAGGATATTCGCCGCCGACCGCGATGGTAACACCATCACGTTGATCTTCTTCAACAACCCTGGCTGGGCGAAGAAGCAACTTCCGCAGGGTGAGGCGCGGACCGTGTCGGGCAGACTCGAAGCCTATGGCGATGAGTGGCAGATCGTCCACCCCGAAGTGCTCGAACCGGGCGCCGAGCCGCCGCTAAGCGAAGCCATCTATCCACTGACCGAGGGCATTACCAACCGACGGATGCGCGAGCTTGCACTGACCGCACTCGAGCGCGCGCCCGAGCTTCCCGAATGGATCGAACCATCGCTGCTTGGCCGCGAGGGATGGCGGCCGTGGCGCGCGTCACTCGCCGAGGCGCATTCCGATCCGCTCGCAGGCGAGGCACACAAACGTCTGGCCTACGACGAGATTTTTGCAAATCAGCTCGCGCTGATGCTGATCCGCCAGCATGCCCGGCGACGGCGCGGGGTGCCGATGGCAGGAGACGGGCGGCTGACTAGAGCGCTCAGCCTGCCCTATCGGCTGACCGGTGCGCAGGCCCGCGTCACGGAGGAAATTCGCGACGACATGGCGCAAGCCGCGCCGATGCTTCGTCTGCTCCAGGGCGACGTCGGCTCGGGCAAGACGCTGGTTGCGCTGCTCGCCATGTTGGAGGCGGTCGAGGCGGGGGCACAGGCCGCCATGCTTGCCCCGACCGAGATCCTCGCCCGCCAGCATTATGCAACGCTCCAGCGCCAGGTCGACGCGATCGGGGTGCGAGTCGCGATCCTCACCGGTCGTGATAAAGGCCGCGCGAGGGAGGCCGTCCTGATGGGTCTTGCCGACGGATCGATCGACATCCTCGTCGGTACGCATGCGATCTTCCAGGAAAAGGTCGCCTACAAGCGACTCGGGCTCATCGTGATCGACGAGCAGCATCGCTTCGGCGTGTCGCAGCGGCTGCTGCTGACCGAAAAGGC
>JANMWM010000098.1:0-23854 GCA_031394005.1 Sphingomonas sp. | reverse complement strand
CCCACGACCCCTCCCGCGAGCGCGATGCTACGAAGGAGTGTGCGACGCCATGGCACACTTTCAAGCAGCAATACGGCGATGGGAACGTAGATCGGCCACAGCACGTGCGAGAAGAGCGAATAAGCGTGCGTCAAGATCATCTTGAAAATCGGTGCCTTGTCAGGGAAGGTGAGCCATAAAAAACCTTCGATTAGCTGTTGAGTGGCGAACAGCAGGGGGATGGCGGCAAACGGTATTTCCGCCGGGCGACGAGCCTGTCTTGTCGTGATCGCACCGATGATCAGCAATCCGGTGCCGGCCGTGAAGCTAGCGATTGCCGAAAAACACATTCTGGCTGGACCCATCTTGCTTGGGAGAAAGGAGAAAGTCGTGCGCCTGGTCCGCTATGTCACGGAGTTGCAATACGGCGAAGGCTTATTCGGGAGTTCTGTCTGCGGCCGGGCTCATCTTTGGGCAAAAGCAGGGGTCGCGGCACGACCCCCGTTTCCGTTCGATGTTGCCCGCTTCACCAGCTTTACGAACTCGATTGCGGCTACCGGGGCAAGGACGCAAGGGCGATCAGGCACCAGTCAGCGATGGTTAGCGCCACAGTTTGAAGAAGAGTCCGCAGAAGCAGCACCGAGACGGCGGCCACCTGAAGTGCAACGCAAAGAAGTGTCGCCCCTCATAGCCAGCTGTTTGTAAGCAAGAGTGCTGTGAAGGCGGAACGTGTCTTGGAACGTGCATTAAAAAACGTGGGAGACTTGCGTCAACGCCAGCGCCATGAAGGCGATCGTGACTGCGTGCCGAAGCCCAGCTCCATCCACTCCATACCAGCGCATGCCGACCCAAAACGTTGCAAGGAAGCAGCCTGCAAGCAGCATGCCTTGCCAAATGATCAACCAGCCAAATCGAGGGCTTCGCGAATGGCCCCGATCACTTCCTCAGTCGGCTCGTGGAGGAGATCTAGTGTCCTGAATCAGAAGTTGGCTATCGTTTAGACTCAATTGTGCTCGAAAGTCATTTCCTGCGAAGGGGGATGGATGATGAGCAAGTTGCGACTGTCGATAGTTGATGTGACGGTCTCGGAGCGGGTTGAGCTGGAGTCGCTGGCGAGCCGCCGGAAGACGGCCCAGGCGTTGGCGATGCGGGCGCGGATTGTGCTTGGCTGCGCATCTGGCCAGCGCAACAAGGAGGTTGCGGGGCAGTTGGGGATTGATCCTGTTACGGTGAGTAAATGGCGGCGACGCTTTCTGGCTGACCGGCTTGATGGCCTGCGTGATGAGCCTCGCTCTGGGGCTCCGCGTACGGTTGACGATGCCCGGATCGAAGCGGTGATCACCCAAACGCTGGAAAGCCTGCCCTCCGATGCCACGCACTGGAGTTCGCGCGGGATGGCCCGGACGAGCGGACTTTCGACTTCGACGGTGCAACGTATCTGGCGCGCTTTTGGCCTCCAACCCCATCGCGAGGGGACGTTCAAGCTCTCCACCGATCCCGATTTTGTCGACAAGGTGCGCGATATTGTCGGCCTTTACGTGACGCCACCAGCCCATGCTATCGTGCTGTGCGTCGATGAAAAGTCGCAGATCCAGGCGCTTGATCGCAGCCAGCCGATGCTTCCGATGCGCCCCGGCCAGATCGCCAAGCGGACCCATGATTACAAGCGCCACGGCACAACATCGCTGTTCGCCGCACTCGATATTGCAACGGGCCATGTCATCGGAAAATGCTACCCACGCCACAGGGCGAGCGAGTTCCGCAAGTTCCTGGACGAAATCGAGGCAAACGTGCCTGCCGATCTCGACGTGCATCTGGTCATGGACAATTATGCCACGCACAAAACTAAGGTCATCCGCGAATGGCTGGTCAAGCGGCCACGTTGGCATGTCCACTTCACTCCAACCAGTGCCTCATGGGTAAATCAGGTCGAACGCTTCTTCGCACTCCTCACCGAGCGGCAGATCAGGCGCGGCGTTCACCGCAGCCTCGATGCACTCCACTCAGCAATCACCAACTTCATCGAAAAACATAATGCCGATCCAAAACCCTTCCGCTGGACCAAATCCGCCAACGATATCCTCGCCTCAATCGAACGCCTCTGCGTCAAAAACATGCCAGAACAAACTTCTGGTTCGGGACACTAGTGCAGTTTCGACGTAGTTAGCAATTGCGGTGAGGGGCTGGTTGAGTTCGTGCGCCAAGGCGGTCGCGAGCGTCCCCATCGCCGTGACGCGCCCGACATGGGCCAGTTCGGCCTGCAGGTCATGGAGACGGCGCTGAGTCGCCTGACCTTCCGTGAGGTCACGGATGAAGCCCGTGTAGACCTTTTCTGCGCCCGCACGGGCCTCGCCGATATGAAGATCAATCGGAAAAGCAGCGCCGCTGCGTCGTCGCGCAGTGGTGATCCGCCCAATCCCGATAATCTTTCGCTGCCCGGTAGCGAGATAGCTTTCCAAGTATTGGTCGTGGCGCTCACGGTCAAGCGACGGCATCAGCGTACTGAGGTTCTCGCCGAGCAGCTCCGCCTCGCTTTATCCGAACATGCGCTCTGCCGCAGCGCTGAAAGACAGGATGAGCCCGCGCTCATCGATTACGATCATGGCATCGGGAACGGTCTCGAGGATCGAGGCGAAATGAGCCTCAAGCGCAAAGATCGTCGGCTTATCTGCCTTACCATCGGCTGTATTTTGCGCAATCATTGGGCGTGCTTAGCCCCTTTCGGAGCACTATAATTAAGGGAAAATACTTAGGGAGCATTACGCATGGTGGGCGGGAGAAAGGGACGCCATCTTCTCTCTACTAAAGGAGAAGAAAAATGAAAACCGACAGCCAACTGCAGCGTGACGTCATGGACGAGCTGGCATGGGACCCAAGCATCGACCATGCCCATATCGGCGTTACGGCCAAAGGCGGGGTCGTTTCCCTTACGGGCTTTGTTAGCAACTACGCCCAGAAGATGACGGCCGAACATGCCGCCGAGCGCGTTCACGGTGTCCAGGGAATCGCCGAGGAGCTCAAGGTTCGCTTATTATTTGACCCTAAAACAAGTGACGAAGAGATCGCCCGCAGAGTGCTCGACGTATTTGCGTGGGACGTAATTATCCCCAATGACAAGGTCATAGTGAAGGTCGAAAAAGGCTATGTAACACTAACCGGCACGCTCGACTGGAATTACCAGAAGGACGCAGCGCGCAAGGCAGCGGGCCGGATCACTGGCGTGTTGGGCGTCAACAACCTCATCAAGATCAACAACGCGGTTGCCGCCGGCGACGTCCGCGAGCGGATCATGGCGGCGTTCAAGCGTTCCGCAACCGCCGATGCAAGTGCTCTAAAAGTCACTGCGGACGGCAGCACAGTCAAGCTGAGCGGCAATGTGACTAGCAGGCATGAGCGACTGGTCGCGGAACGGACAGCCTGGGCAGCTCCGGGCGTCTTCTTCGTCGAAGATAATATCGTCGTTCTGTAGTCAAGACTCCTCGGGCGGGGGCGCGCGCCAGCGACCTCGCCCGAAAAACCTGTGAGACATAACCGGAAGTGTCTCTCTCGTGCTTGCAGCTCTGTCTTTAAGGCCGCTCCATTGCGGGCTGCGGCTTTCCGTGGTTCGTTCCGCTGACCTCTCAAATAAGGCAGGTCATTGTGGACGTAGCTCAAGCTGACCAAAAGCCGATTGCTCGCTGGCGCTCCAAGCTTAAGCTTCATCCTCTTGCCAAGCTTGGTCCCGGGTTGATCACCGGGGTCGCTGACGACGATCCGAGCGGAATTGCGACCTACTCGCAAGCAGGCGCGCAATTCGGTCTGGATATGCTTTGGACCATGCCCGTCGCCTATCCGATGATGTCGGCGATCCAATCGATGTGCGGGCGGCTCGGCCGCGTCACGGGCAAGGGCCTTGCGGCAAACATAAAGGCAAACTTTCCGCCCATCGTGCTCAAAACTCTGGTCTTGTTTTTGATGATCGCCAACACACTCAACATCGCCGCCGACGTCGCGGCGATGGGCGAGGTGGGCGAGCTTGTTACGGGGATTGGGCGGCACGTAATGACGCTTGGTTTCGTCATCGGCACGTTGCTGCTTCAGATTTTTGTCCCTTATCACCGCTACGTCGTTTTCCTCAAATGGCTGACGATTTCGCTGCTCGCCTATGCGGCAGTCCTTTTCACAATACATGTTCCGTGGGGACAGGCGATCTCCCATACGGTTTGGCCACGCTTTACGCTGAACCCGGCAGCGGCAACTGTGATCGTCGCCGTCTTCGGGACAACCATCAGCCCCTATCTGTTTTTCTGGCAAGCATCCGAGGAGGTCGAGGATATGCGCGGAGAACCGGCCTTGCTGGAAAATCCCGAACGCGCCGCGCCGGAGCTTAAGCGAATTAGCCGAGATACCTGGAACGGGATGCTTTATTCGAACCTCGCGTCCTATTTCATCATTCTGGTTACGGCTCTCACCCTTCACGCCAGTGGCATTACGCAGATTAATACCGCAGCAGAGGCTGCAACGGCTCTACGACCACTCGCCGGCAATTTTGCATTTCTGGTGTTTGCGCTCGGAATACTAGGAGTAGGCCTCATCGGTGTGCCCGTTCTCGCGGGCTCAGCTGGATATGCAATGAGCGAGGCCATGGGCTGGAAATGGGGGCTGGAGCGCACCGCGAATGACGCTCGTGGATTTTACGGGGTCATTGCGGTTAGCGTATTGACGGCCTTGGCGATCCAATATTCGCCCATTAGTCCGATGCGCGCGCTGTTCTGGAGCGCGGTGATCAACGGGTTGGTTGCGGTGCCGCTGATGGTGGTCCTGATCCTTCTCGTCTCGCGCACAAAGGTGATGGGCGCGTTCACCGCCAGCAAACCGATTGTCATATTGGGGTGGATGACCACGATGCTGATGGCCGCAGCCGGAGTCGCCATGTTCTTACCCGAGATCTAGCAGACGTCTTTTCAGCGTTGAAGCAAACAGCAACTAAGAACGGACAAACGCCGATCTTAATCCGGCCGATTACGCCGCCGGCGATGAGGGTATGCGCAATGTCCGGTCTCGTAGTAAATCTACAGTTCAACGCCCAGTCCGCCGAATTTGCT
This sequence comes from Sphingomonas sp., assembly GCA_031394005.1. GTDB lineage: Bacteria > Pseudomonadota > Alphaproteobacteria > Sphingomonadales > Sphingomonadaceae > Sphingomicrobium. Next base: position 18,791 of record JANMWM010000098.1, on the reverse strand, counting down.
CAGCAGCTTCGTAAGCGCCGAAGGTGTGTCGGAAATATCGCAATGTTCGCGAACCTCGCCACGCTTGCCCTCCTTCGCCACCGCAATTGCTATCGTGCTGGCCAAGGATCAGATGGACGGGATCAACTAGCTTGGGAACTGCTTCTCGAAGGGCTGACGCTCGGCGGGAACAGCCGAATCAAATCTTCACTTTGCAGGACGTTTCAAGATGTTGGCGACGCCATCGGCAAAAGCCCGAACATCCGGGCATCATGGACCAGGCAAACCACTTCTGCATCTTCAGTTTGCTCGAAATCCGCATAATGCGCTCCGACCGCGTTGAATGGCTCCGGCTGAGCCAGGCAGACGATTTCGTCGCAAACGGCTGTGAGCTCTGCGATAGCAGCCGTCGGTGCGACTGGCACGGCAAGAATTAGGCGAGCAGGCCCGTTCTTGCGCAACCCTTTTAGTGCAGCTTTAATCGTTCCGCCGGTAGCGATCCCGTCGTCGACGAGAATTACCGTGCGTCCGGCGACCTCAATCGGCGCTCGGTTGCCCGTGTAAGCTCTCCGCCGCCGCTCAATTTCCGAGAGCTGACGCTGCATCTCCGTCCGGATGTAGTTCTCGCTTGGGGCCAGCTCGCGTATAATGTCCTCGTTAAGCACGAGCTGCGGATCGGCACCGTCGACCACAGCGCCCAACCCAAGTTCCGCATAGCCTGGCGCGCCGATTTTTCGGACAAAGAGTAGGTCCATTTCCGCATCGAGCGCCTTGGCTACTTCGAACGCCACTGGCACGCCGCCGCGCGGCAGCGCGAGCACCAGCGGATGGGTCGGCGCGAGATGACTGAGCGCCGCCGCCAGCCTGCGGCCCGCCTCACGCCGATCCTGAAATTCGGGTCGATGGCCGAACATGCTTAATCCTCCTTGAAATGCCGCACGAACCATCGCGCGGCGTGATCAATCACTTGGTCAAGCGTGCGCGCCTCTTCGAAGAGATGGCTCGCACCAGGAACAATCACAAGCTCACTCTCGGCGTGAAGATGCTGCAACGCTGTTCGGTTGAGCTCGATCACTGGCACGTCGAGGCTACCGACAATGAGCAGCGTAGGTGAGCGGACGCGCTCCAGCGCCGCCATGCCTGCAAGGTCCGGTCGGCCACCGCGTGATACGATTGCTGCGATACCGCCACCGGCACGCGATGCCGCCAGCAGCGCGGCCCCTGCACCCGTGCTGGCACCGAAATACCCCACCGGCAGCTCTGCAAACTCGGGAAGCAGCCTCATCCATTCGGTGGCGCCCGCCAGCCGCGATGCAAGCAGAGGGATATCGAAGACATTCGCCCGGTCTTGCTCTTCGGCTGTGGTCAGAAGGTCGATCAGCAGCGTCCCTAGGCCCGCTTTGCGCAATCCGCGTGCGACATGATTGTTGCGTGGACTGAGACGTCCGCTGCCACTGCCATGAGCGAAGATGACAATGCCCTTCGCCGCTCTGGGCACGCCGAGCAGTCCCTTGAGCCCATGAGGCTGGACGGTAACGGGAATAGGCTCAGGATCCACAAGGTTGTCGATTGTCACAATCCAAAAGGCCAGGTTTCGGGCGCGCCGTGCGGCCGTTCCTGGCCAAGCGGGGTGACTGCCTTGGTCTGTTCGAACCAGACCCAGGCATCGAATTGTTCGGAAAGAACCGCTTCGAAATAATGGCTGAGCCGCTCGGTTTCCGGTCGATAGACGACGCCGATCGCACGTTCGAGCAAAGGCTCGCGGAGCAGTTCTGCGAGATGAAGATTCTTGGTCCGCCAGTCGGTGAGCGTGCGGGCGAGCACGGTGGACCGAAATGCATGTTCGTAGCTGTCTGGCCGCGCTGGCCGCACCGTTTTTATCTGCATGTCGGCGCCCCAGTCGCTCGCCGCGGCGACAGTCCCGGTGTCAGTTCCGAACCCGATCGACACCATGTCGTCGCCATACGCCATGCGGCAAAGCTCGCCGATGTTAAACTCACCCTGCCAGCCCATCGCGGTCGCCGCCGCATTACCGACATGCGAGTTGTGTGCCCAGACAACCGCTTTCGCATCATCGCCGCGGTGAGCAAGCAAGGCCTGGAGCGTATCGAACATGTGCCGGTCGCGCAGGTTCCAGCTTTCGGTCGAGCTGCGATACATAGCGCGGTAATAGCGCTCGGCGGCGCGAACAATTCGTGCATTCTGCAGTGCATCAAACCACGCTTCGCCATCACCATGAATATAATCGAGGCGATGGGTGAGCAAATTTTGGAGTTGGGCGACCGCCCCATTCTCGCAGCTGCTGTGGCCGCCTTGAACGACGGCGCGGCCATAATTGGCGGGCTCGTCCTGCCACGGGGTCAGGCAACCATAACGGCGCCGAGCGTGGGCGGCAGCCTCCGGGTCCAGCTTGTCAAGATAGATGAGCACTGCATGGATCGATTCGCTCAAGCTGTAGACATCCAGGCCATGGACCGAGGCGCGCCGGTCTTCGGAAATCGTCGCATTATGGCCACGCAACCAGTCGGCAAATTCGAGCACCTCGACGTTGCGCCACATCCATGTGGGAAAGCGCACAAAGACATCGCCGCGCCGAGGACGCGGCGCTTGATGCCGTACGTAGTCGTCAATCCTGGCCGCGTCCGGCCAGTCGGCTTCGACCGCCACGATATTGAAGCCGTGATGTGCGATCAGCCAACGCGTGATCGCTGCCCGCGCACGATAAAATTCGGACGTGCCGTGAGTTGACTCGCCAAGCAGCACAACCCGCGCATTACCGAAGCGATCAAAGAAAGCGCCGAACTCGTCAGCAAGTTCGGGCGGCGGGAGGGGCTCGGCGTGCCGCCGCAAAGCGTCAATCAGCGCGGCAGAGGCTTTGCGGTCGATCCGATCGTCCAGCGCCATATCGGCCATAATAATTTCTTTCTCAACTTGCCGTTCGTGCTCAATGAGCCAGAAGGAGCGGCACAGGGCTATCGGCCAGCATCCGCCTCGTCACACCGCCGATCAGCCGCTCGCGAAGGCGAGAATGTCCATATGCGCCAATAACGCAGTAGGCCGGAAGTCTATCGCGGCAGACGGCGAGAAGCGCATCGCTGACCGTCGATACTAATGGAACACTTCGATCGATGCGCGCGTGAATGCCATGGCGCGAGAGATAAGCAGCTGCTTCCTCCGCTGATTGCCCACCTGTCTTGCCAATCTCGACGATTGTGACGCCTTCCGCTAAGGCGAGCAGGGGTGTCACGGCGCGAACAGTTTCTGAAATTGCCGGAACGCCGTTCCAGGCGATCAGAACATGACCGCCCACATCCAGGCTACGGGTCTCTTGCGGAACTGCGAGAATCGGCTTTCCCGCGCGCATCACGAGATCCGAGACGATCGTCCGCATGTTGATGGACTCCCGCTCGACGAATTCCGTATTAAGCACGATAACATCGGAAAGCCCTGTCTCGGCTTCCAGTAAACGCGCGATATCGCCGGTAGCATTTTTCCAGTCCCAAGTGATGTCTTCCACCGCCAGCCGCGCCTTTATCCGACTGCGGTTCTCCGTTTCCCGGCCCAGGTCATCCTCCAGCAACGCGACTCCGGCATCGGCCGTCAGATATTCGGTGCCGATAAGGGCCGGTATCTCAACTATGTCCAGGCAGGTGACGTGACCCGACAAGGCCCGCGCAAGGTCGAGCGCCGCTTGGAAACGAGATTCCTCCCCGGCATCGTCGTGAATAAGAAGCAGGATATTCTTCATGTCGGTTCTCCGTAGCGCGGCCGCCATCGGAGCTGAGTCGCCCCTGCAGTTGTGGCTCGGACGTGCACAACAATCACTACGTGAGAATACGGATGCAGATGGCCGGGAATGGACCGCTCCAAAGACGCAGGTGCGCGACTTCACGACGAATGCATCGGCGCATTCTAAGACACTTGCATTGCCGCGAGACCACCGCTGGCAAGCAACGATTTGACGAGAGACTACCCGATCAATTCGCTAATCCCGGTCATATGCCCGCGCCCGCATCAACCGTTGAATTCATCCGGAAAAATGCGTATGGCGCGCCAGCACATATCGCTGAACTTCCTTGCTCACCTATCGATCAAGGAAGTGCAGTGACAACCATTCGCATGAATTGGATAGCTCTGGCGTCGATTGCTCTGACACCCGGCTGTATAACCGCGCTTTCTTACCAGCCGGATAAGCCAGGATCGCCGTCAACGAGCGGATATTCCGAAATGCAGTTCAGCCCTGATCATTTTCAAGTTAAAATTTCGGCGACAAGAGGCACTTCGCACAAGAAGTTCGAAGCGATGGCGATGCGGCAAAGTGCAGAAATCAGCGCGCAGCAGGGTTACTCCGGTTTCCGCGTGCTCCACCGGAACTTTGTCGATCACGTCTACGTGGCTGAGGATTCGCGCGGACGCGTGCGTATTACCTATATGCCTGGGTACGACGACTGGCGCGATTATTGGAAGGAGTTTCGAATTGGCGCGGGAGTGAAAAAAGCAGCTGAGTCCGCGTGGCGGCTCGCCAATCCGAATCATTCGAGCTTCCAGCGCGATGAACTCAACTTCGAAATCAAACTTAGCAGCTCACTTGGCAAGGACATTTTCGAAGCCGCAAAATCTTTACGGGAAAAGTAACGCGAACCCGGGTTCCGGAGACTTTTGGACACAATACTTGCCAGGGTTGTTAGTCTGCCCGAAGATAGAAGCGCGAGAGACTCACATTGTTGCAAATTAGACCCGAACAGAATGCTAGGCCGCCAGGTCCTGGCACGCATCCTGAGGAACTGCCAACCAAGCCAATCGAGCAGCCTGATACGTCCCGTGTTTTCCGGAGGCGGTTTCATTTGAGTCACGCCGCCATATCGAGGTTATCGATTGCGGCATAGTAATTGGCTTCGGCCTCGGCAGGCGGGATATGTCCGATGGGGCCGAAGAGGCGGTGATTGTTGAACCAGTTGACCCAGTTCAAGGTCGCCATCTCGACCGCCTTGGCGCTTGGCCATGACCGCTGCCGCCAGATGACCTCGGCCTTGTAGAGGCCGTTGATCGTCTCGGCCAAGGCATTGTCATACGAGTCCCCGACGCTGCCGACCGAGGGCACCAGCTTAGCTTCGGCCAGGCGCTGGGTGTAGTTCATGGCAAGATATTGAGAACCCCTGTCGCGATGATGGATGAGCCCGTCCTCTGGGCCGGGCTTACGGGCATGGATCGCCTGCTCCAGGGCATCGAGGACGAAGCCGGCCGTCGCCGATTTACTGACCTTCCAGCCCACGATCCGGCGCGCGAAGGCATCGATCACGAAGGCGACGTAGACGAACCCCGCAAAGGTGTGGACATATGTGAAATCGACGACCCACAGCGCGTTAGGTCGGCTGACCTGGAACTCGCGGTTGACCTTGTCGAGCGGGCATGGCGCCTTTGGATTGCTGACCGTCGTGATCGTCTTCCTTCCGCGCCTTACACCGGCCAACCCCATCGCTTGCATCAACCGCTCCACAGTGCACTTGGCTACCTTGATCCCTTCGCGCCGTAGCTGATGCCAGACTTTGCGGGTGCCATAGAGACCAAAGCTGGCCGCATGGATCCGCCTGATCTGCTGTTTGATCTCGTCGTCACGCCGGGCACGCGCCGAACGCTTGCCAGGATCGGCAAAGCGCGCGGCGTGTTCGTGATAGGACGACGGGGCGATTGCCAGTTCACGGCAAATCGGCTCGATCCCCAAGTCCTCGTGATGAGCATCGATGAACGCCATCACCATCTCTCGCGGCGGTCGAGCTCCGCCATCGCAAAATATGCCGACGCCTTGCGCAGGATCTCGTTGGCGCGGCGCAACTCCTTCACCTCGCGCTCGAGATGCTTCAGGCGATCCCGTTCATCACCGGCCTGCGCCGCTGGCCCCGATCGTCGCCTCGCCTCCTCACGGCACCACCGGCGCAGCGTCTCCGAAGTGCAGCCGATCTTCCCCGCAATCGAGGTTATCGTCGACCACTCCGAACTGTAGTCAGCCCGGTGCTCACAAACCATCCGTACAGCCCGGTCGCGGACCTCAGGTGAAAATCTGTTCCTTGTTGTCATCATGCTGGCTCCTTCTCACAAATAGGAGCCTCCGGAAAACCCGGGACGCTTCAGCCCGCGCTCGAGCCCGACCGATACCCAGACTCTCGACCGTCAGAAATTTCCACTCCAAACCCCAAGCCGGGGGGAGCCGATAAGCCCGTCCGAATGCCCGCCGAAGTAAGACTTCTCTTGGGCACCCCTTTTCTACTGACTATAGCTGAGAGAGTGCGGTCTCGCCCAGGTTTAAACCGAATCATCGGAGTGTAATTTGACGTACGCAACCCTCTTGGCGCATCTCGACTTGAGCCACACTAACGCTACTGTGCTCAAGACAGTGGAAACGCTCGCGGCGCATTCGACGCACGGGTGATCGGCATTGCCGCCTGCCAGCCGATCCAGATAGTCGGGAGCGATGGCTATATCGCTGGAGAGGCCGTTGCAGCGTGCGAAGACGAATTTGAAAAGCAGTTCATTGAATTGACAGCAATCTATCGAAGATGAGCGAGCGCAAGGGAGTTAAGGTCGAGCGCTTCTTGGGCAAGCTCAAACACTTTCTCCGCACCCTGCGGATGATTAAGAACATGCAGAAACGCCGCCGCTTTTGCATTGCTCACATTTGCCCATCCCTCGGCGATTAGCCGATATGTCGCGATGCAACGTTATCGTGTAGCGCCAGAATGGGATGAAGATGAAAGCAAGACAGTTTTTTCTCGCGGCGCTGGCCACAATTGTAGTGGCGTCGGCCGGGTACTGGCTGCTGGCGCCGCGCGAAAAGCAAGTGGCCATATTCCTCGCCAAAATGGCGCCCGCAGATCGGATCTTGGCGGTAAATGGACGGATCAGGCCGAGGCTTCAGGTCGATATCCGCCCTTCGCTAGGCGGTGAGCTCGTCGCTCTGCCCTTCGATGTCGGCGATCAGGTGGCGGCGGGGCAGGTTCTCGCGCGGATCGATGACGCGCCTGAAATGGCGGCGATTGCCGAGGCCGAAACATCCGTGCAGGCGCAACAGGCAAATCTTGCCCAGGCGCGGCGCGATCTCGGGCGTTTTGTGGCACTAGGTCAGTTCGCAACTAAGCGCGAGGTGGAGCAAAGGCGCCTGACGGTGGTGGAAGGCGAGCGGGAACTGGACCGCCGCCGCGCCAGCGTGGTGCAGGTGCGCGAATTACGCGACCGCCGGGTGCTGCGCGCGCCCTTTGCCGGGATGATCCTGGAACGTCCGGTCGATCCCGGCCAGACGGTCGGTCTCGAAAGCATCATCTACCGTATGGCCGATCTTTCTAGTCCAGAAGTCACCGTTGAGGTGGACGAGATCTACGCCGCGGAGGTCCGCCCTGGAATGAAGGCAATGATCAGCTTGCCGGGGCAAAAACGACAGCTCAGGGCCGAAGTGCGGCATGTCGAACCACGCGTCGATCCGGCCACCGGCGCTCGCGATGTTCGCCTAGGCTTAGTTGATGCGGCGATCGATGCGCCTTCAGGCCTTACCGTCACGGTTAATCTGGTGATCGAAAAGCGGGATCGCGTTATCAGCATTCCGCGCAGCGCTATCATTCAGTCCGGCAGCGGGACCAAGATCAGGGTCATCGGCGAAGATGATGTCGTGACCGAACGCCCGGTCGGTTTCGTCGATTGGCCCGCAGAAGAAGTTATCGTCACCAGCGGCATCAAGCCGGGTGAGCGCATCCTCGCCGATCCGGATTCGGCGCAGCCGGGTGAAAAGGTCCGGGCGGCCGGATAGGATGAGCCCCTATGCCGTCAAGCTCGCCGTCCGGCACCTGCTGTCCCATCCGGGGCAGACCGCGCTATTGATGGCGGGCGTGGCGCTGGGAGTCGGCGTATTCATCTTTATGAGCGCGCTGATCGGCGGGTTGGCGAGTCTGCTCACGCTCAGGACAGTGGGCAGCATCCCTCATATCGTGCTGGAAATGCCCGATCGCGATCCCGCCATCCTGTCCCCGTCTGCGCGTGCACAAGTGGTGCAGCAAAAGGATCTCAGCCGGCGCGGGCAAATTGCCCTCTGGCAGCCCGTCCTCCCGATCATCGAAAAGACTTCAGGCATCACTGCCGTATCGCCGCAAATCCGGGGTTCCGCCTTCGTCGAACGTGGGCAGACCGTTGCGCCGGTGGGCGTGATCGGCGTAATGCCCGGCAAGCTCTCCGACATTACCGATATCGAAGCGGCCATCGTCGAAGGCAGCAGCAACCTGCCTGCGGACGGTATTCTGATCGGCAGCCGGCTGGCGCGCGATCTGGACCTCCGGGTCGGGCAAGTGGTCCGCTTGAGTTCTGACCGCGGGCGGACGCGCAGTTTCCGGATTGGCGGTATCTTCTCCCTAGGCATTGCTAGCGCTGATCGACAGTCGGTCTATATGAATTTTACCACCGCCCGCGCGCTGTTCGAACTGTCGACCGGAATTTCCCGAATCGAGATCAAGGTAGAGCCTGCCACCGACGCGGTCGGCATCGCCGCACGCCTGCGCCGGTCCACCGGGCTCAAGGCCACCGCCTGGACGGAAGATAACAGCCAGCTGTTCGAAGCTCTGGATGCCCAGGCCCGCACTGGCACCATTATCAAGGCCTTTTCGCTGGTCACAATCATAGTTGGTATCGCCAGCGCCATGCTTCTGTCCATCGTCAGGCGGCAACCCGAGATCGGCATCATGCGCGCTATGGGCGCCAGCAAGGGCCTAGTGATCTCAATCTTCGTTCTGGAAGGCACGCTGATCGGCTTCGTTGGGGCGATAGCCGGCGCCGCCGCCGCATGGCTCGCCCTTTTGCCCCTGCCGCCGGTGAGCGAGGTGAGCAGCGGGGGGCTACCGATCGACCGGCAACAGGGCGATTTCCTGCTGGCAATTACGCTGACGACACTTGCGGCGATGCTGGCATCTATCCTGCCCGCCCGCCGCGCTGCCCAAATCGACCCAGTCGAGGCCATCGGGGCATGAGGCCGGAGCCGATCTTTTCCGTCAGCGGCCTGACAAAGAGCTTCGGCGAAGGCGAGGCCGAGACGCTCGTTCTCAAGGGTATCGACCTTTCGATGGCGGCGGCCGAAATGGCTGCGCTGCTTGGCCCGTCCGGTTCGGGCAAGAGCACATTGCTGACCATTTTGGGCACGCTGATGCGCGCGAGCGGCGGCACCCACGAAATGCTGGGCGTGGACCTGATGCAGGCTAGCGAAGCGCAGCGCACCCAGTTCCGCAGCAGGCATTTGGGCTTTGTGTTTCAATTCCATCACCTTTTGTCCGATCTCTCGGCACTTGAAAATGTAATGATGCCCGCCGCAGCCGCCGCCGGGCGGGAGACGCGGACAATGCGGGACCGGGCGACGGAGTTGCTCGATGCCATGGGGCTTTCGGACCGTAGGAACTATCGGCCATCGGCCATGTCTGGTGGCCAGCGCCAGCGTGTCGCGGTGGCACGCGCCTTAATCAATAATCCGGTTCTGGTTCTGGCTGACGAGCCCACCGGCAATCTTGACCGGCAATCGGCGGATCAGGTTATGGACCTGATCCGCTCTATCAATCAAACTATGGCCACCAGCTTCCTGATCTCCACCCATGACGAACACATCGCGGCGCAATGTCCGCGTCGGATCGAACTTCTTGACGGCCGGATAACCCGAGCATGATTCTCCAAAGGAGCACATGGAGGCAACGCGCCTTTCTATTCCTTCCAGCCCTTTGCGCCTCGGCATCGGTCAACTTGCGCCCGCGCCCAGAACGGAGCGGCGCCGGAATCGGGCTTCCCCGCGGACATCAACCCGCCTTTCGCAGTGAAGATTGTCTCACCGGACATCCTCCACAAGTCCGACGCTGGCGGGGTACGCCTCGGCCTTTTAACTGCCGATGCGGCAAAAAATGCAGCGCATGACATGGCGGCGATCATCTGAGCGCGCTTTCCCAAGGCACGGATCAGAGGTTTTGCCGTCGAGAGCATGATTACGGTGGAGCACGGTCACGAGCTGATCGTCGGTCTGAAGCGCGACGCTGCCTTCGGCACCATTTTGGCAGTCGGGGCTGGTGGCAAGGCCGTCGAGGTTCTCGACGATAAGGCGGTTGAGCTGGCGCCGGTCGACGCGGCGCTCGCAACCGCGATGATTGGACGCACCCGCATCTCCCGGCTGCTCGCCGGCTACCGAGACGAGCCCGCTGCCGACTTGGAGGCGATCGCCGCTGCTCTCACCGGCGTATCAGATCTCGCCGCAGACCTCCCCCAGATCGTAGAGCTTGACATTAACCCGCTGCTCGCGGCGCCCGGCGGCGTTTGGGTCGTGGACGCCCGCGTGCGCGTAGGCTGATTGTGGGGCGACCCCGGAGCTTTTCAATTGTCCTTGAGCACTCTGCATAGCAGCCCTTAAGGGCATTTACGGCTTGCCGGTCGCTTGAGTTTGAGGCACTCAAAGCGATGGCTGAATGATCGCGGGAGCAGCCGAGATGGTCATGACAAAAGCGGTTCTATAAGTCGGCAGCTGTCCCTCGCGGAAGTGACGCCATGTAGCCCGGCTGATGTCTTCACCGCCTCCTCTGCAGGCGTTTTGGCGATTGAAGATTTGGGTCTCGCCCTGCGTTCCTTCGTCACCGGGACGAACCCCAAATTCTCCTTAAATCACAACCTCAAATCTGGGCCATGGGTGCTGAGGGAAAACTGGCGCGATTATTGGAAGGTGTTCCGGATCGGCGCGGGGGTGAAAGGAGCGGCCGGGACCGCGTGGAGGCGCGCCAATCCGGAATAATCGAGCTTCCAGCGCGATGAACTCAAGTTCGATATCAAACTTATCAGTTCACTGGACAAAGCATTTTCGACCCACGAAGTTTTTACGGGAAAAGCAACGCGAACCGAGGATTCCAAGCCTTCTGACAGAAAGCGCGACCGCCAAGCGCTGGCGCGCAGCCTGAGGAATTGCCAACTAGGCCAATCGCGGAGCCCGTCCGAATGCCCGCCCGATTGAGGTTTTTCTCGGGCAACCATCAAAGATCACAGGTCGCGCATTCTCGTCTTCGGCGCAGCCGTGCTGCCTGGCGCAGCCAAAAGCGCGAACTTGAGGCTCGATGAGTCGCCGTTGAGGCGTGAACCGAGGCGTAGTTTGCGTCATCACTTCAGGGCGAACCGACCATTGCGTCTGTCAGACACTGGCGTCGGCAAGCGCAATGGGCGCGGCTGCACTGTCAACGCCAGCATGGACATCGATCTGCGATGCATCCGCGGTCTCTAGAATACTCTTGGCGACGGCAATTCGGCCGGGCGTATCGTGGGCCATCACCAGGAAGGCGTCGGCCTTGATCGCGGTCTCATATTGTAGGACGCTGTTTTCGGGAATTCCCACACCATAGAGCGCGGCCGCGAGCGCGCTGATGCCACCGACAACGACGGCACCCTCGAGCACGGCTACTAGGGCGGCTCCTAGATATCCCAGAACGATCACAGGTCCGATGAGCGGCAGAGTCAGAAAAACACCGCCAAAAAAAAGACTCCATAAGCCACCCCAAAACGCGCCACGCGTCCCCCAGAAGCGAATCCGGTCGCCCTGGTTGTAGAAGCCCACAACCTGCTCATCGATATGATAACCTTTGCCGATAACGCTGAGATGCTTGATGTTGAAGCCAGCAAGGTTGAGCTTTTTCACGGCCGCCTCGGCCGCGGCATGATCAGCAAAGACGGCGACAACGGCTTCAGGCTTTTCCATGATTTCCTCGATTGGCGAGTGGGAGAGAACTGCACCCCCCCTTTAATTAGTCGAGTTGCCAGACGCTCTGGATACGTAGATGTCCCTAGCCAGGCCCATTTCGTTGGCTTCGCGTGAAGCATTATGGGCCGCAGTGGAGACCACCGCAGGCTGCCGAAGCCTGTCGCAAAGGCGCAGTCATTAGGCGGGTTCAGCAGACAGCTTAAGCGCTGATTCAGAGCGGAGGCTGCGACGGCGGATCGGAGCGGTCCCACGAAGTAATGGGGGCCGGTGTTGCCACCAGTCCCCACTTTCCTAGGGCTCAATTTCCCTACCATAAAGGCAAGGCTTTCTCCTCCTCGGCAGATCAGGTTCCGGCTGAAATCTTGCGACCTCAACCAGTGCCTTCTCGGGTATCCTGCCGATACATTGCTGCCTCAGCCGGTCCCCAGCGAGCCACCTGTGTAATATCGCTATTTCACAAAAGTCTCTTTTGCGGTTCTTTTGCCCGAAGACTCCAGTTCCACTGGACGGTCCGAAATAATGGGAGCGGCATTGGCTTTCGCCTTTGCCTCACGCTTCTTTCTCGCTCGCCCCTGCCCTTCGCTTTAGCAACTTTCATTCTTTCGAATGTAGGCTGCTTCCGCTGTGGCAGTGCCGAAAGCTATCTTCCGTTGCCGGTCGACCGCTCCTGACCATTGACCTTCTGAACGAGTCGCTGGACAACCTCCATACGTAAATGTCCTAGGGTAAATCGATTTGGCGGATCGCAGGGTTTACTATTGGTAATACCTTGCAGGCACGAGCATTCAGACTTTCTTCAAGTCAGCATGTTGGCCATCGGCAAGGTGATTTAATTCTAAAACTTTCACTTCCCATTTTTGGTAGACCCACGACGGCCACAACCCGCATCGAGCTACAAAAATTCGACGCCGACTTACTGGGAAACACGTTAAGTTGGCGGCAGCCATCGCATGGTTATGCTCGGCTTCAGGTGTCCCACCATCGAGACTGCCCACTCGCCAATAGCTTTTCGTAGTTTAAGGACGGTAGTGTCACCAGGCGATAAGGAGCTGGTACGAATGGCAGATGCCATGTGGGCGATGCAGTTAGACGCACCGGGCGAGGCGCTGCTGCTGGTTTCGCGCCCAATGCCGCGTCCAGAATCGCACGACCTACTGCTCGAAGTCCGCGCCTGCGGGGTCTGCCGCACTGACCTGCACGTTGCTGACGGAGACCTGAAGGGTCCGAAGCCGATCGTGCCCGGCCACGAAGTCGTGGGTCGGGTGCTCGCCCTCGGAGCAGGCGTCAGCGAGTTTCGCGTCGGCGATCGTGTGGGTGTTCCCTGGCTTGGGCGGACCTGCGGGATTTGCCCCTATTGCCGCTCCGGCCGGGAAAATCTGTGCGACGACCCTCTATTCACCGGCTTCACGCGCGACGGCGGCTTCGCCAGCCATTGCATCGCGGACGCGCGCTACTGCCTTCGCATTCCCGATAGTTTTGGTGACGTCGAGGCGGCGCCGCTGCTTTGCGCGGGTCTAATCGGATATCGTTCCCTCAAGATGGTTGGAGAAGCCAAGACGCTGGGTCTCTACGGCTTTGGCGCCGCGGCTCATATCGTGGCCCAAGTTGCAATCTGGCAAGAGCGGAGTGTGATTGCGTTTACGCGGCCGGGCGACAAGGCCGCGCAGGACTTCGCACGCGCGCTCGGGTGCGATTGGGCGGGAGGTTCGGACAAACCTCCGCCCCATGCGCTTGATGCAGCTGTCATTTTCGCGCCGGTAGGAGCCTTGGTGCCAGAGGCGCTAAAGCACGTACGCAAGGGCGGCCGCGTGGTTTGCGCAGGGATCCACATGAGCGATATTCCGGCCTTTCCATACGTGGATCTGTGGGGCGAGCGCTCGATACAATCGGTCGCTAATCTCACCCGAGCCGACGGAATCGAGTTTCTCGAGCTTGCCGCCAGGATCCCGGTGAAAACTGTTACGACGGGTTTCGCGCTAAGCGCTGCCAACGATGCCTTGCGGCGGGTCCGCGAAGGACAATTGGAAGGCGCGGCGGTGCTAATCCCCTGATTGGTGGTTATCAAACATAATCCTGCGGTTCAGACCGCAAGCACCACGATGAGAGCCAGCGTGGTCAGAAGTCCTATCAGCCCAGGGGCAAGGCGGGCCGCGGACCAAGGGGCAGTTATTCGGTTGCTCCGTTGCATCGGCCTTCCCCGATGAAAAATGCCGTTTGCCGCTGATGTCCAGCATTTTAAATAAGTATTACCCCTGAATACCGTTCGGGGGACTAACAGTCGGTCATCGAGCCATGGGTGGATGAGCGGAAGGGTGCGGAGCTAAATGCTGGGCAACGTCCGTACGGCTAAAGCCTGACACCCGAATTAGTTTTCGGCGGCGTGTGGCAGGAGATGCTCTGTCACACTCAACGACCACTTCTGCTCGGCCGCTGATTATCAGCGCATGACAAACAAGGGAATCGGACTCTTCGCCAGCAATTCGCGAGAAACTCCGCCAAGCAATGCTTCGCCAATCGGATGATGTCCATAGCCGCCCATGACAAGGTAGGCAAACTGGTCACTGCAAGCTCTGGCGAGGATGATAGCCGCGGCGCCACCTGCTTCGCGTCGGTCGATGTTAGGATGAACTCCATGGCGCGACAAATAGGCGGCGGCTTCTTCAGCCGGCTCACCAATCGAGCCGCCATCGATTTCCAACAAGATAACCTCGGACGCAAGCTTCAAGAGCGGCACGGTCGCAGACAGGGCGTTCGCTGCACCGGAGGATCCGTCCCAAGCGATCAGGGCGCCCCCTGTGAGATCGAGCCGGACCTGCCGATCAGGCACGGTCAAAATTAGCTTATTGGAGTGTCTGATTAGGTTAGCTGCAACGTGCTGCGTATCAGGAAATAAAAAGAAACTAATATCTCCACTTATAATTATTACGTCTGCCAATTCCGCGTGGTCTAACAAGCAAAGCTCTGCGTCACCGACAACATCCGCCCAGCTCCAATTGACATCCTCAACCCCCAGTCTGTGTTGAACCCGGGAACTATTATTGTCTTCTCGCGCCCTCTCGCCTTCGAGCACCGCTACTGCAAAATTAGAATTTGCCAAAAAGCCGTCGCCGAGCAAGGGCTGGATTGGAGTGACGTCGACACACGTCAGATGCCCATCGATCGCCCGAGTGACATCAAGCGCGACCTGAAATCGCGCCTCTTGACCAGGATCGTCGTGGATGAGCAATAAGACGTTTTTCATACTGAAATACCTTTTCGAGCTCGATATGTTAGATGCTCAGACCGCCATATACGTAGTGTCCCCTCGCTGGATTTAGGCAGGTTCCAGGGACTCACTAGAACGGTTATTGATCCCGCAGGTCAGCACGGGCTGACGGGCTGATCGTGATTGTTGTGGACCAAGGTGGCGGAGCGTCCAGGAGCGGTTTCTGGAAGGCCGTCCGATCGGTCGCAGAGCGGTAGGCGCGGGCGTTAGGTTGCCGGCTAATTGAGCCGGATGAGTGCCTGAGGGGCTCGCCTAAGGTTGCAGGTGCTCAATCCCAAGTCGGGCGATTTTTGGCGAATCGACGAGGCGGCGCTTCCGAAGCGGCGGCGCACTTCGGTTGGTTTCGTGCATCGCAATGTTTCGCCGCCCGGCAATTCGTCAAAGTAACAGGCGCTCGTGCGGCGGTCTTCACATGGCCCAGCGTCCAGATGATTTTGGGCCTCCGGTCGCCATAATTAATGTTGCGGCCATTACGTATGGAGCGACCACGACCAGCCGCCTAGTTTTCGGCCCCGGCCCAAGCTGTCGCCGGCAATGAAAATGCGGCGAAGCAGAAGGGCGAAAGCAGCGATGAGTAGCTTGCACCTCCACCGTGAGCGGCATCTAGTTTCGCGCATCGCCTGGCTCCGCGCTGCTGTGCTCGGTGCCAATGACGGTATCGTCTCGACCGCCAGTCTCATCATCGGAGTAGCGGCAGCGGCATCAATGCCCGGCGATATCCTAATTGCAGGGGCCGCCGGAATGGTCGCAGGCGCAATGGCGATGGCGGCCGGCGAATATGTCTCGGTCAGTTCGCAGTCTGATACCGAACGGGCCGATCTCGCGCGCGAACGCGCCGAACTGGCGGGCAACGTCGACGCGGAAATGCATGAGCTAGCCCAGATTTACATCAAGCACGGCGTCGATCCGCTAACCGCACAATTAGTGGCGTGGCAGCTGATGGTGAAGGACGCGCTCGCGGCCCACGCGCATGACGAGCTCGGCATTTCCAAAATGACGAGCGCACGGCCGATTCAGGCGGCGCTTACTTCGGCCACAACCTTCACCGCCGGTTGCGTCTCTGCCGCTGGCGATCGTGATCTTCGCGCCCGCCTCCTTGCTCGTCGTACTCGAGGCCTTCGCCTTGCTTCTATTTCTCGCGCTGCTTGGCGCGGGCGGGGCGCGGGCGGGTGGCGCGCCAGTCTGGACTGCCACGATCCGTGTCACATTCTAAGGCGCCCAGGCGATGGCCCTTACTGGAGGGATTGGGTTGCTGGTCGGAACAGCGGTGTGACCCGTTGTCGGACTAAACGAGTGCCGCGTTTCGCTGCTGATCCCAGTGCTTGCGCCGATGAGGGCGACATTCGACGCGGACGAGAAGAGGCACTTGCGTCGGAAGATAGCGCAGACTTTTTCGCGATCGGCGCATTCGATCATTCGTGGCCCAGTGACGCGGCGTTTGGCGGCGATACGGGCGCTTTGCCGGGCAAGGCTCATCTGCCTCTCATGTTCTTGCCGTGACTGACGTCATCGTAATCGGCCTGTCCTCGGAAGAGGCGGCCATACGCTTTGCAGCGGAAGGTCCGAACGAACTGCCCCGTGCCAAACGGCGATCAGTGCTGCGGATCGCCCTGGAAGTACTGCGCGAGCCGATGCTAGCCCTCCTGCTCGCCGGCGGCGTCGCGTATCTATTGCTTGGCGACCTGAGCGAAGCTTTAATGCTGCTCGCCTTTGCAACCTTCTCGGTCGGCGTGACCGTCATCCAGGCGACGCGCACCGAACATGTCCTGGAGGCGCTTCGGGATCTCTCCGCACCGCGCGCGTTGGTTATCCGTGATGGCACTCGTTATCACATAGCTGGACGTGA
Organism: Sphingomonas sp.; assembly: GCA_031394005.1. Classification (GTDB taxonomy): domain Bacteria; phylum Pseudomonadota; class Alphaproteobacteria; order Sphingomonadales; family Sphingomonadaceae; genus Sphingomicrobium. The sequence continues at coordinate 1,958 of JANMWM010000098.1, read as the reverse complement.
AGTAGTTCGCGACGACCTGATCGTCCTGGAACAAGGCGACCGGATTCCTGCCGATGCCGTGCTTGTCGAGGCAAGCGACCTCCAAGCCGATGAGTCGCTGCTGACGGGGGAGTCCCTGCCGGTCGAAAAAGTCGTAGGGGATACTAACGCGGGCGTTGGCGTCCAGGCCCCCGGCCGGGATGGCCAGCCTTACGTTTATTCAGGTTCGCTGGTCGCTCGCGGCGGCGGCATCGCGCGCGTGGTGGCAACGGGGCAGCGGACCAGTGTCGGTCAGATCGGTCAATCCTTGGCGACGCTCGACAGCGAAGCCCCACGCCTGCGCCGCCAAACGACGCGAATTGTTACCTTGTGGGCGATTGGTGGGGGCGCATTAGCACTGCTTGTGGTGTTGCTCTACGGTCTTTTGCGCGGTGGGTGGGTTGATGCAGCGCTCGCCGGGATTGCAATCGGCATGGCGATGTTACCGGAGGAATTTCCCGTCGTGCTGACGGTGTTCCTCGCAATGGGAGCGTGGCGGATCGGCAAGGTCGGCGTGCTCACCCGCCGCGCGGCGGCGATCGAGACGCTCGGATCGGCAACTGTATTGTGCGCGGACAAGACCGGCACCCTGACCGAGAACCGCATGTCGGTTGCCGAGCTGTGGTTGCCATCCGGTGACACTTTCAAGGTCGAACGCACTGTGGCGGTCCCCGACCCCTATTGCAGCTTGATCGAGCATGCGGCGCTCGCGAGCGCGGCCGAGCCGAGCGATCCAATGGAGTTAGCGTTGCACCGCATGCGCGGCGCAATGCCGGCGATAGCTAGCCCGAACGCTACGCTGGCGCATACTTATGCATTGCGCCCCGATCTGCTGGCGATGTCGAATGTCTGGGACGATAACGACGCGCTGAGCATCTCAGCCAAGGGAGCCCCGGAAGCAATCGCAGCCTTATGCCACCTACCATCGCAGGAACTTGCAGCCATGACGGATGCAGTCGAAGCAATGGCGATGAGCGGCATGCGCGTGCTTGGTGTTGCAACCGCTACACCGCCTAACCGGAAATTGGAAGGCTCGCAGCACGACTACGACTATGCATTCACGGGATTGGTCGGCCTGGCCGATCCACTCCGCCCAAGCGTTGTCGCCGCCATCGCCGAGTGCCGCAGCGCCGGCATCCGGGTCGTGATGATAACCGGTGATCACGCCGCGACCGCGCGGTCAATCGCCGCTCAGGCAGGAATTGCCGATGGCGACGTGCTGACCGGTAGTGACCTCGCTTCGCTCGACGATGCGCAGCTTGCTGATCGGCTGAAGAACGTCACCGTGTTCGCCCGCATTATGCCGGAACAAAAGCTGCGGATCGTCCAGGCGTTCAAGGCCGTTGGTGAAGTCGTCGCGATGACTGGGGATGGCGTTAACGACGCGCCATCGCTGAAGGCAGCGCATATCGGCATAGCCATGGGCAAGCGCGGCACTGACGTTGCGCGCGAGGCGTCGGCTATGGTGCTGCTCGAGGATGACTTCGGAGCTATCGTACAGTCGGTCCGGCTCGGAAGGCGAATTTACGACAATATCCGCAAGGCCATGGCCTTCATCTTCGCGGTGCATGTGCCGATCGCCGGTTTGGCCCTGCTTCCGTTGTTCTTCGGACTTCCTCTCCTGTTCGGCCCGATCCACATCGCGCTGCTCGAAATGGTGATTGATCCAGTCTGCGCCTTGGTATTTGAGGCCGAGCACGATGAAGACGACATAATGCAGCGTCGCCCACGGGATCCGGGCGAACCTTTGTTCTCGCTGCCCATGATCGTCTGGAGCGTCTTCCAAGGCGGGTTTGCCTTGGCGATGCTGGCAACGGTGTTCCTCGTGGAGACATGGTGGGGGATGCCGGAGATCGAGCTGCGCGCGCTTGTCTTCTTCGCATTGATCGCCGAGATCGTCGCGTTGATCCTTGTGAACCGCTCGTTCAGCGCCTCACTCG
>JANMWM010000057.1:0-10981 GCA_031394005.1 Sphingomonas sp. | reverse complement strand
CCGATCCCCGACGGACGCTTCGCGCCGAGCGTGGCACTGGCAGGATGCGGCCTTCGCAATGCGGCCTATTGGACCGCGGCAACCAAGGGACAGGATTTCAGCACCGAAGATCGTCTCGAAACCGATCGGTTCAACACCGCTTTATGGCAGGGCCTAGGCCGCGGACCACAACCCACGAACCGTCATGGCTCAGACTTGAAAAAGAATCGCGCCGAACAAATCGACGCGGAGTCGGGAGAGCCCCACTGCGAGCTTGCAGCCAGTTATACCAAGCTGCATTGATCACGACCCACGCGGGAGCTGTCAGACTAAAGCGAAAGCATCAGCGGGCTGACCGGGGACCAGCAAGTATTCCTCGGCTGGGCGCAGGTGTGGGCGGGCAAGGCAACCCCCGAGGCAATCATCAAGCTGACAGCGAGCGATCCGCACAACTTCCGTAAGTATCGGGTGAACGGCGTCGTGCGGAACATTGACGTCAGGTATGCGGCGTTCGGGGTCAAGCCTGGGGATGCTCTGTATCTTCCTCCGGAGAAGAAGGCGCGGGTCTGGTAGCCGTCACGGCTGTTTAGAAGGTTCGGTCGCTTGCTTTGGCTTAAGGATCGTGAACAAGCGGCGGTTTTCAGCCGGTTGTGCCACGTGCCTGAAGGTTTAATTCAGCGCAAGGCAAGGCCGAGTTACTGCCCACTTTTGGTGGGAAACAGACGCTCGGCCAAAGAGCCATTCGTACATAAGAACGGCAGATTGCCACGTGAGTTCGAAGGAGAAAACTAAGCTCCGACAGCTACGGTCGATGTCAGCGTTCTACACTCCGCGTCTACAGGATTTTGGGCACACGCGATTGCGGTTCGTCCTCACATGGGGAATGATTGGAACGAATTAGTTTTTGGGGGTAATCATGCGTCGAACGTTGTTCAGAGTTTTGCTGGTACTTGCTATTAGCGGTCAGGCATCTGCCCAGCCGACTTCTGATCGGACGACAGGCCTCTTACGGGAGCTGGCAAACGCTCCCGGCCCGTCAGGCTTTGAGGAAGATGTTCGCCGCATCGTGGTCCGCGAAGTGAAGCCGATCGCTGATAAGGTCACCTTCGATGGCCTCGGGTCGGTGATCGCCCAGCAAGGAACATCTGGTCCGCGCATCATGCTCGACGCGCACATGGATGAACTGGGCGGAGTCATCCGCCGAGTGACGGACACCGGTTTCTTGTCAATGCAGATGCTTGGCGGGTGGCTGGATCAGGCACTCCCCGACCAACGATGGATCATCATCGGACGCAACGGTCCAGTGACTGCCGTGACCGGAATTCGTGATGTCCACGTCGTTCCCGCAGACGAACGGACTAAAGTATTTCCACGCGATAGCCTTTATCTCGATGTGGGTGCGCGAACGCCGGCAGAGGTGGCGGCGCTTGGCATCGGAGCTGGGGATCCGGTCGTGCCTGACGCTCCTTTTGCTGTATTGGCTGGCGGGAACAGGTACCTTGGTAAAGCCTGGGACGATCGCGTCGGGATCGCCGTGGTGATCGAGGCCATGCGGCAACTGCGCGCCCAAGGTCACCCCAACCAACTGTTCGTCGCCGCGACGGTTCAGGAAGAAGTAGGTCTGCGGGGTGCCCGCACAGCCGCGGACCTGATCAAGCCTGATATTGGCATAGCCATCGAGGGCGGGATCACGGGTGACAGCCCAGGTAGAAGCCCTGAAGAAACTCAAGCTGTCCTTGGCAAAGGACCTGGCATCTTCCTCTACGACACGTCAGCCATACCCAGCGTGAAAATGGTGCGGCTGGTTGCAGACACAGCAGACGCGATTGGAGTGCCGCTGCAACGTGACCTGGTACAGGGTTATGGGGATGACTCAGCGGCAATACAGGCGACTGCGGGTGGCGTCCCGACGGTGAACCTAGTTGTACCGGCGCGCTACACGCATGCGCACAATGGCATCATTGACCGCAGCGACTTCGACCAGATGGTCAAGCTCGTCGTAGCATTGGTTCGGCGGCTAGACGCAGGGGAGGTAGCGCGCATCCGCGATTTCACGCGGTAGAGGAGCGACGAGGGATTCTTCGGATGAAGTCACGTCAAGTCGGCTGCTAGCCAAGGTCTGCTTTCAACGGCGGGTTCAACGGGTGGTCGCAACACGCTTTGCGAACATTTCAGCCGGTGTCCTAAAAAGCAATGTCTTTCGCGGCCTTTCATTAAGCTGGCGTGCCACTGCGCTCAGCTTGGCCTGACTGAAGAGGGAGAGATTGGTGCCCTTGGGGAGATATTGGCACAGCAGACGGTTGGTGTTTTTGTTGGTGCCGCGTTGCCAGGGGCTCCTGGGATCACAAAAATAGACGCCCACGTCGACGGCCAGGGTAAAACGCCGGTGGTCGGCAAGCTCCTTGCCGCGGTCCCAGGTGAGCGATTGATAGAGTTGGCGGGGCAGTTTGCGGGCCTGTTTGATCAGCGCCGAAACGACGCTGGCGGTATCCTTGTTGGCGACTTTGACCAGCATCACGTAGCGCGACTGGCGCTCGACGAGCGTCGCGATGTAGCTGTTACGCGATCCGGCAATGAGGTCTCCCTCCCAATGTCCGGGGACGGCGCGATCCTCGACCGACGCCGGTCTCTCGCTGATCGATATCGCGTTCGTCAGCTGACCAAGCCCGTCACGCTTCAGGCTCGCATGGCGCGAGCGGCGGATCGTGCGCTTGGCCCGCAGATGCTCGAGAAGCTCTTTCTTCAGAACACCCCGGGTCTGGATATACAGGCTTTTGTAGATCGTCTCGTGTGATACCCGATGCTGCTCTTCGTCCGAGAAGCTGTGCTTGAGCCAGCCCGCGATCTGCTCTGGCGACCATTTGCGGCGCAGCTTGCGCGATACTGTTCGCCGCAAGCTTGGATGGCAAGCCAGCTTGCAGCGCTTCGGGCGCAACGCCCGGTCCCACGCCGACTGATCCGACGCCGTTGCTCGATAGCAATCGGTGCCGCCGTTGCGGCCGACCTCCCGGCTGATCGTCGACGGCGCACGGCCGAGCTAGGCGGCGATCGCGCGCAGCGAACGGCCTCCAACGAGGCTTCTCGATATCTCTTCGCGTTCGATCGGGCTGAGCGCACAACGCGATCGCTTCCGAGCCGCCGGACGGATCCCGCCCGAAGGCGAGAGCACCCAGAAGATCAACGACGACTCCCGCTCAAACGCGCGACCGATCGAGCTCATCGACTCCCCGCGCTGCCATCAATCCCAAATCTCCGCCCGCTGGGAGGTCGTGTAATATATCCGCCGACGCTGCTTCATCGCCGCCACTCCATCTCATCCTAAGAATGAAGTGTTGCGACCACCCGTTGAACCCGCCGCCCCAAAGCGGATATTCGGGTAATTTGCGTTTTATGTCGCAATACGCCCGCGGCGCCCGGTTCCTTACCGTCGAGTGATTATCGGCGCTGTTTCGGGAAAGCTTAGCATGGCACCGATGCCGACTAGACTGACGGCGAGCACGTAATATGCGGGTGCCAATGGCGAATGCAGGGCGCCTATCAGCCAGGCAATGACCAATTGGGTGGTGCCGCCGAAGATCGCCACCGCCAGCGAATAGACCACGCCGACGGACTGCGACCGGCTGGTGCCAGGCAGCGCCTCAGTAATTGCGACCAGTGCCGCCGCGGGCCCTATCGCATTTACCGCCGATAGCCAGAAGCTGACCAACCCGAGCACGACCATAGTCGGGGCAGCATTAAGCCAGAAAAACGCGGGGATAAGCGTGACTGCCAGCGACACCATTCCAAACAGCATTACTGACTTACGCCCAAACCGATCCGACGCGATGCCGCCCACTAAGTCGAACGTTACCGCAGCCAGTCCATAGAAGATGGTCCCGGCAAAGGCTAACTCGGTGGCCATCCCGAGCGTGGTCTGAGCATAGACTGTCAGATAGCTGAGCCCGTAGGAGCCGACCGTCGCGCTAACCAAGATGATGAAACCGAGCAGCGCGATCCGTCTCGTTGTCGAGGCCACCGGTGCCAACATCTCTGAGCCGGGGGTATGCAGCGTCTCGTCAAGCCGCGAGCGCATGTAGATGCCGAACGGTACGATACTTACCCCAACCAGCATCGCCACCCGCCATCCCCATTCATCGAGAGCGCGAACGCTTAGCGTTGTGGCAAGAGCGAATCCGACCAGCCCGGCGATCAGCGCCGCCATGTCTTGGGTCGCGGCCTGAAGCGAGACGAATAGGCCGCGGCGGTTCAGTGGGGCGGCCTCGACAAGATAAGCGGTCGATGGGCCGACTTCACCCCCGATAGCGAACCCGAGCACCAGCCGAAGGACCAGCATCAGCACCGGCGCTGCCATTCCGACGCGAGCGTAAGGCGGAACCAGCGCCTGGCCTAGGATGCACAGCCCGGCGAGTGTGAACGACAAAAGCATGGCCGGCTTACGGCCGCGGCGATCGCCGATGCGACCAATGACGAGAGCTCCGAGCGGTCGCGTGAGGAAACCGACGCCAAATGTTCCAAGTGTCAGCAGCAATTGAGTAGCTGGTGTCACGGGCGGGTAGATAGTGCGGCTGATCTGAACGGCAAATATGCCGAAGATTAGCAGGTCGTAAAAGGCAAGCGCGTTGCCGAGACCGACTGCGACGATCGCCCCGAGTTTTAATTGCGTTGGCTGATCCAGTTCGTCGCTCATCCAGCTCACTCCCGGCCGGGGGTCAGCCTACGGCTGGTGCCTGGCAATATCAAACTGCGGTACCTGCGAACGAGCGTGAATCCTGAGTTCCCATAACAAAGTCGTCGCGCCGACGTAGGCAGCGAATGTCCGCTTTTTACCGAGGCTGTGTGAAAAGGCTTTCGTGCCACGATTTCTTGGCCAATGCCGCCTAGCTGCAACGAAACCCATATACCTAAGCCATTGAAATTATTGAAAGCGTATTTTGCCGTTTGCGGAAGGGATTGCGCGTTTGGCTGCAGAACGCCGGTTTTCACACAGCCTCCACTCATTGCTGACATTAGAGCAAAAACGGGTGTGGCGACAGCGCAACAGTGAAAGGTGTGCAACTGTGGCTTGCTTTATCAGACCGTTGCAGCCCTGCGCCCTCGGATCGAGCGGCGATCCCGGTACCGCCATCACCTCGCGTCCAGCCTCGGTCGCCAATCTCGCCGTGATCAGCGAGCCCGAACGCGGCGCCGCCTCGACCACCACCGTCCCCAACGCCGTCCCGGCGATAATCCGGTTGCGATAGGGGAAAATGGAGCGCGCGCGGCTCGGTGCCGGGGGGCATTTCAGCAACTCGCAGTCCGCGCTCGCCAATGGCGCGCTGGCGCTCCTCGTTTTCAGGCGGGTAGGCGACGTCGAGCCCGCCCGCGATGACCGCGACGGTTCCGCTTGCCAGCGACCCGTCATGCGCTGCGCTATCGATCCCGCGGGCGAGGCCCGAGACGGCGACGATCCCCTCGACCCCGAGATCATGGGCAAGGCCGCGCGAGAAGCGGCACGCCGCAGCGGAGGCGTTGCGCGCGCCGACAATTGCCGCGGCGGGTTTGTCGAGCAGGGTCATCTAGCCCTTTACCGTCAAGATCGAGGGCGCATTGTCTAATTCGGCGGAGGAAACGCGGATAGAGCCCCTGGCCGAGCAGCAGGTACCGCCCGCCCAACTTCTCAACCTTCTTCGATTTCACGCTCGACTTCGGCCGTCGGAACCACGCGCGGCGCGGCGCCCCCTCCCCGCCTCGCCAAGTCTGGAAGGGCATCGAGCGCCTCCGCTGCACTGCCGAAACGGATCATCAAGTGGCAATAGCTTACCGGCCCGATGGTCGGACTGCGGATCAGGCGGAGGCGGTTAACGAGGTCCTTCATCCCTTCTGCCCGACCCGCGGCTCGGTTCCGGATCGCAACCGCGCAATATTATCGCGGTGTTTCCAGATCACGAGCACCGCGAAGCCGAGCAGCATCGGGAGCAAGTCGGTGCGGCCGACGACGACCGCGGAGAGCGGGGCGCTGGCCGCCGCTAGAATTCCCGCCAGCGACGATATCCGCGCCACGAGCAAAAGGCCGAGCCACACCAGCGAATAGACCAGTGCTGCGAGGCAGAAGAGGGGCAAGAGGATGCCAAGGAAAGTCGCCACCCCTTTTCCGCCACGAAACCGGAGCCAGACAGGGTAGAGATGCCCGATCAGTGCTCCGGCGGCGGCATAGGGCATCGACTCTCGGCCCGAGAGCGCGGCGGCGAGCAGCACGGCGGCGGATCCCTTCGTCGCGTCAAGCAACAGAGTCAGCGCGGCAAGCTTCTTCGATCCGGTGCGAAGGACATTGGTCGCGCCGATATTGCCCGAACCGATGTCGCGAATGTCACCCTTGCCAGCGAGCCTCGTCAGGATGAGCCCGAACGGGATCGAGCCGAGCAGATAGCCCGTCAGCAACGTGTATAGTACCGCCCCCGTCATGGCCCCGGTGATAGCAGGCTCGCGCGGCTCGGCAACGCCCGGAAAAACCCCGTATTGATTGCACCGCGCCCTCAACCCCGCCACATGGCCCGACGATGGACCCCGCCGCGCCGATCCTGATGTTCGACTCCGGTGTCGGCGGGCTGTCGGTGCTCGCTCCGACGCGCGCGTTACTTCCGAATGCGCCGATCGTCTATGCGGCTGATAGCGCCGGCTTTCCCTACGGCACCCTCTCCGACGCCGAACTAGCGGCGCGAGTCCCGGCTATACTCGGACGGCTGGTCGAGCGTTTCCGCCCCCGCCTCGCGGTCATCGCCTGCAACACCGCCTCGATCATCGCGCTCGACCATGTCCGCGCCGCGCTCGACCTCCCGGTCGTAGGCACCGTTCCCGCAATCAAACCCGCCGCCGAACGCTCGCGCTCGCGCGTGATCGGCGTGCTTGGCACCGAAGCGACCGTTCGCCAACTCTATGTCGACGATCTCACCGCCCGCTTCGCCGCAGACTGCACCGTCCTTCGCCACGGCTCGGCCGAACTCGTCGCGCTGGTCGAGGCAAAGCTGCGCGGCGAGCCGATCGCCCCCGCCGCGATCGCCAACGCCGTCCGCCCCCTGCTCGAGCAGCCCGGCGGCAAAAGGATGGACACGCTGGTGCTCGCCTGCACCCACTTCCCCTTGCTCGCCGTCGAGCTGGCCGCTGCCCTCCCCGGAGTCGAGTTCGTCGACGGCGCCCCCGGCATCGCGCGGCGCATCGCTTATCTCACGCGCGGCCAGCCCTGGCCCGACGCGCCGAGCGACGGCCGCGCCCTCTTCACCGGTGGCCCCCCACCCCCCTCCCTCGCCGCCGCCCTGACCCGCTTCGGCCTCGGCACGATCTTCCCCTATTAGACCACTGGCAATGCGCACGCGGCGGCGCTAAAGGGCGGCGGCAACCGAGGGGCCGGGACGATCTTGGCGATGGATTACAGCAGCATCTTTCAGGCGGCGATCGACCGCCTTCACGACGAGGGGCGCTATCGCGTGTTCATCGACGTTCTGCGCAACAAGGGCGCCTATCCTAACGCGCGTTGTTTCGCCGGGCACAACGGCCCCAAGCCGATCACGGTGTGGTGCTCGAACGACTACCTTGGGATGGGCCAGCACCCCGCGGTCATCGCCGCGATGGAGGAAGCGCTCCACGATGTCGGCGCCGGTTCGGGCGGCACGCGCAACATTGGCGGCAACACCCATTATCATGTCGACCTCGAGGCCGAGCTTGCCGACCTTCACGGCAAGGAAGGCGCGCTGCTGTTCACCAGCGGCTATGTGTCGAACGAAGCGACGCTGGCCACGCTCGGCAAGCTGCTCCCCGGCTGCGTCATCTTCTCGGACGAACTCAACCACGCCTCGATGATTGCCGGCATCCGCAACTCGGGCTGCGAAAAGCGCGTGTTCCGCCACAACGACCTCGATCATCTCGAGCAGTTGCTGCGCGACGAAGACCCCGGGACGCCCAAGCTGATCGCGTTCGAGAGCGTCTATTCGATGGACGCCGACATCGCGCCGATCGCCGAGATCTGTGACCTCGCGGACCGCTATGGCGCGCTGACCTACCTCGACGAGGTTCACGCCGTCGGAATGTATGGTCCCCGCGGCGGCGGCATTTCGGAGCGCGACTCGGTCGCCAGCCGACTAACCATCATCGAAGGAACCCTCGGCAAGGCGTTCGGCGTGATGGGTGGCTACATCGCCGCCGACCAGACGATCATCGATTGCATCCGCAGCTATGCGCCGGGGTTTATTTTCACCACCAGCCTGTCGCCGGTGCTGGTCGCGGGCGCGCTCGCCTCGGTGCGGCATTTGAAGCAATCAGGCGAGGAACGCGCCGCGCAGCAAGTCGCCGCCGCAACGCTCAAGGCCAAAATGACCGAAGCCGGGCTGCCGGTGATGAATAGCGACACCCATATCGTTCCCCTGGTGGTTGGCTGCGCGGTCAAGGCCAAGCGGATCAGCGATATCCTGCTCGCCGAATACGGACTCTACGTCCAGCCGATCAACTACCCGACCGTGCCGCGCGGTACCGAGCGGCTCCGCTTCACTCCCGGCCCGTGCCACAGCGAAGCGATGATCGACGAGTTGGTCGCCGCACTCGAAGAAGTGTGGAGCCGTGTCGAACTGGAAACGCGTCGGGCAGCCTAAAGCGCCACTGGCGAATCCTGCGCGGCTGGCTTAGGGGCGTAGCCATGCGCATCGCCCTTTCTGCTGACCATGCCGGCGTCGAACTCAAGGATGCCCTCGCGGCGTGGCTCGGCGAGGCTGGCCATGATTTGATCGACCTCGGCACACACGGCACCGCCAGCGTCGATTATCCGGATTACGGCGCGCGCCTCGCTGGCGCGGTCGGGGAAGGCAAAGCCGACCGTGGCATCGCGGTGTGTGGATCGGGAATCGGCATCGCTATCGCCGCCAATCGCAACCCAGCCTGCCGCTGCGCGCAGGTTGACGAACCCGTTTCCGCCGCCTTGGCGCGCTCCCACAATGACGCCAACGCGATCGCGCTTGGCGCCCGGCTGATCGGGATCGAGATGGCCAAGGCATGCGTCACGGCCTTCCTTACCACCGAGTTCGAAGGCGGCCGCCACCAGCGCCGCGTCGACAAACTCTCCCAGCCCGAGCAGGAGTCCGCCTGATGGCCACCGTCGCCAATTTGAATGCTGTCCACCCCGACGGCTTCTTCACGCGGACGGTGCGCCAGACCGACAGCGCGGTCGCCGACGCGATCGCTGCGGAGCTTCACCGCGAGCAGACCCAGATCGAGCTGATCGCATCGGAGAATATCGTTTCGCGCGCGGTGCTTGAGGCGCAGGGCTCGGTGTTCACCAACAAATATGCCAAGGGCTACCCGGGCCGCCGCTATTACCAGGGCTGTCACCCGTCCGACCTCGTCGAGCAGCTGGCGATCGACCGCGCCAAGCAATTGTTCGGTTGCGGCTTCGTCAACGTCCAGCCGCATTCGGGCGCGCAGGCCAATGGCGCGGTGATGCTCGCGCTGACCAAGCCCGGCGACACCATCCTCGGGATGAGCCTCGACGCGGGAGGCCACCTAACCCACGGCGCCAAGCCGGCGCAGTCGGGCAAATGGTTCAACGCGATCCAGTATGGCGTCCGGCGCGACGACGACCTGATCGACTTCGACCAGGTCGAAGCACTAGCAAAGGACCATCGCCCGACGCTGATCTTCGCCGGGGGCTCGGCCTATCCGCGGCAAATTGACTTCGCCCGCTTCCGCGCGATCGCCGACGAGGTGGGCGCGACGCTGCTGGTCGACATGGCGCATTTCGCGGGCCTCGTCGCGGCGGGCGAGCATCCGAGCCCGTTCGGCCATGCGCACGTGGTCACCACCACCACCCACAAGACGCTGCGCGGCCCGCGCGGAGGCATGGCGATGACCGACGACGAGACGATCGCCAAGAAGATCAATTCGGCGGTCTTCCCGGGGCTCCAGGGCGGCCCGCTGATGCACGTCATCGCCGCCAAGGCGGTCGCGTTTGGCGAAGCGCTCGAACCGGGGTTCAAGACCTACGCCAAGGCAGTCATCAAGAATGCTCAGGTCCTTGCCAACCGCCTCAAGGAGCGCGGCGCGGACCTCGTTTCGGGAGGCACCGACACCCACTTGGCGCTGGTCGACCTGCGCCCGCTTCACATCACCGGCAAAGACGCCGACGAAGCGCTCGAGCGCGCCGGGATCACCTGCAACAAGAATGGCGTTCCGTTCGACCCCCTCCCCCCGATGCAGACCAGCGGTATCCGCGTTGGCTCGCCAGCAGGGACCACGCGAGGGTTTGGCGAGGCCGAATTCCGCGACATCGCCGACATGGTCGCTGACGTGCTCGAAGGCGTGAAGGCGGGCGATCGCGCAGTCGAGGCAGCGGTCAATGTGCGCGTTCGCGAACTCTGCGCCCGCTTCCCGATCTATCAGGACTGACCCGCCATGGCCGACCCCAATCGCCCCGGTTACCTCGCGCGTGCGACCGAGGAATTTAAAGGTATCGGTCGGGAAGGCAACGCCCATCCCTCGGCCAAGCCGCTCCTCGCTGGTGCCGCGATCGTGACCTTCGCGGCGATCCTGGTACCGGTGCTGACGATCCCCGTCGGACTGGTCGGCGGCGTCGGCATCGCGCTGTGGCAGCGGATCAAGCGCTGAATGCGCTGTCCCTTCTGCGCGCATGAAGACAGCCAAGTGAAGGACAGCCGCCCGTCGGAAGACGGCGCGGCGATCCGGCGGCGGCGCCAGTGCGAGGGGTGCGGGGCACGCTTCACAACCGTCGAGCGGGTTCAATTGCGCGACCTCACCGTGGTCAAGAAGGACGGCAAGCGCCAGCCGTTCGACCGGCGCAAGCTCGAACGCTCGATCGAGCTCGCCTGCCGCAAGCGCGATATCCTGCCCGAACGGATCGACAAGCTCATCTCGGGCATCCAGCGCCAGCTCGAAACGCAGGGCGACGACGTCGCGGTCGACCGAATCGGCGAGGCTGTGATGGCCGGATTGAAGGCGCTCGACCATGTTGCCTACATAAGATTCG
>JANMWM010000045.1:0-1889 GCA_031394005.1 Sphingomonas sp. | reverse complement strand
GAAGGCGCTCGGCATCGACCATGAGCTGGTCGAGTTCCCCGATGGCTGGTGGCATCGCATCGCGCGGCTCCCGCTGACGAACGGCGCGGTGTCGCAGACTCTGGACGGCAAGGTCGCGTCGAAGAAGCTGATTGGGCCATTCAAGGAGCCTGAGACGTCGAGCCTGTCGATCTGGACGCAGCCCAACAGCTGGCACCATTTCTGCTGTGACCATGTCGTGACCTTCTCGCTGACCCCGCTGGCGGCCGACAAAACGCTGCTGCGGACGAGCTGGCTGGTGCATGAGAACGCGGTCGAGGGGGTCGATTACGATGCCGGAAACCTTTGTGCAGTGTGGCAAGCCACGAACCGGCAGGACGGTTATCTGTCGGCGCTCAACCACCAGGGGATCCGGACCGACGGCTATCGCCAGGGACCATATGCGCCCGAGGAGAAGCTGGTCGAGAATTTCAAGGAATTCTATGTGACCCAAGGCCAGGCTGCACTCGACGGGGTGGTGGCGTGATTGGGCTGCCCGACGAGGCAACGCGGGTTATTCGGGCGCGTGCTGACTGGACGCCCGACCCGCTACCCGGTGTTTCCACGCAACCGTTGATCGACGATCCGCGGGGCTATCGGACGCTGTTGATGAAGATCGAACCGGCTCCTTTCGGTGCGCTTCACGCGCATGACGAGATCGAACAGATTTACGTCATTGAAGGCGATTTTTTCGACGACGAGAAAAGCTACGGTCCCGGTGACTTCATTGTTCGCGCACCCGGCGCTCTGCATCGCACGGGGAGCAAGAACGGAGCGATTATGCTCCTGACTTACGCGCCACCGGCAGCGCCGCGCACATGACGCGCTTCAACTTCGTCAACCTGTTCGCCAAGTCGCTCAACGCGCACAAGGGCTGGCCCGAGCAATGGCCCGATGCCGCGCCCAAGGCGTCGTATGACGCGATCATCGTCGGCGGTGGCGGGCATGGCCTCGCGGCGGCTTATTACCTCGCCAAGAAATATGGCATCCGCAACGTGGCGGTGCTCGAGAGGGGCTGGATCGGGGGCGGCAATACCGGTCGCAACACGACCATCATCCGGTCGAATTATCTCTATGACGAGAGCGCTTTTCTGTACGATCACGCGGTGAAGCTGTGGGACGGATTGAGCAAGGAGCTCAACTACAACATCATGTATTCGAAGCGCGGAGTGATGATGCTCGCGCACAATGTTCATGACGTGCAGAGCATCAAGCGGCATATTCATGCGAACCGGCTCAACGGGGTCGATAACGAGTGGCTGAGTACGCAGGAGGCGAAGGCCTATTGCCCGCCGCTGAGCATCGATCCCGGCGCGCGCCATCCGGTGCTCGGCGCGGCACTGCAACGGCGCGGCGGGACCGCGCGACACGACAGCGTGGCGTGGGGCTATGCCCGGGCGGCGGCGGCGCTGGGCGTCGACATCATCCAGAATTGCGCGGTGACCGCGATCAACCGCGGCGCCGACGGCGCGGTAACCGGGGTCGAGACGACGCGCGGACCGATCAAATCGAAGCGGATCGGCGTGTCGGCGGCGGGCAATTCGTCGGTGCTGATGCAGATGGCGGGGTTGAGCTTCCCGCTCGAAAGCTATCCGCTGCAGGCGCTGGTGTCCGAGCCGGTCAAGCCGATCTTCCCGTGCGTCGTCATGTCGAACACGGTCCACGCCTATATGAGCCAGTCGGACAAGGGCGAGCTGGTGATCGGCGCGGGGACCGACCAATATGTGAGCTATTCGCAGCGCGGCGCACTCCACATCATCGAGCATACGCTGGCCGCGATCAACGAGATCTTCCCGATCTTCAGCAGGATGCGGATGCTGCGGACGTGGGGCGGGATCGTCGACGTGACGCCCGACCGCTCGCCGATCATC
>JANMWM010000018.1:0-8726 GCA_031394005.1 Sphingomonas sp. | reverse complement strand
CATGTTCTTCACGCGCGCCGAGCAGCAGGGCGATGAACCCTTCCTGTGGGCCAAGCACGACGACGAATGGCAGCCGACCAGTTGGCGCAACGCCGCGCGGCAAGTCGCGGCGCTGGCCGTGAGCCTTAAGGCGATCGGCCTCAATCCCGGCGATCGCGTCATGCTGGTCAGCGAAAACCGCCCCGAATGGCTGATCAGCGACCTCGCGATCATGGCGGCGGGCTGCGTCACGGTGCCGACCTACACCACCAACACGACCCGCGATCACCAGCATATCCTCGGCAATTCGGGCGCCCGCGCGGTGATCGTGTCGTCGCAGAAACTGGCGAAGAACCTTATCCCCGCGGTGCTGTTCGCGTCGGAATGTCGCCACATCATTTCGTTCGATCCGCTATCGGTCCAGCAGTCACCCGACGTCGCGCAATTCCATTCGTGGTCGGACATGGCAGCCGGCCCGGCCGATGTCGCCGCCGCGGGGGCTGCCGCCGCAACAATCAAGCGCGGCGACCTCGCCTGCCTGATCTACACCAGCGGAACCGGCGGCGCGCCGCGCGGGGTACGCCAGCATCATGGCGCGATCCTCCACAATGTCGAAGGCTGCATCGACATCATCGCCAACGACTTCGGCTGGGACGACGAGGTGTTCTTGTCCTTCCTCCCCGCCAGCCACGCCTACGAACATTCGGGCGGGCAGCATTTCCCGGTAGGGCTGGGCGCGCAAATCTACTTCGCCGAGAGCCTCGAGAAGCTTGCCGCCAATATCGAGGAAGTGCACCCGACGCTGATGGTGGTCGTGCCACGGCTGTTCGAAATGTTGCGCGTAAGAATATTGAAGACAATCGAGAATGAGGGCGGACTTCGGGCCTACCTCCTCGCCCGCGCCATCACGATCGAGGGGCGCCGCGCGGCGGGCGCGAAACGCCTGATCGACGCGCCGATGGACCGGCTGCTCGACTTTACGCTGCGCAAGAAGGTCCAGGCGAAGTTCGGCGGGCGGATCAAGGCGATGGTCGCGGGCGGTGCGCCGCTCAATCCCGAGGTCGGCAATTTTTTCGCTGCGACCGGACTGACGGTGTTGCAGGGCTATGGCCAGACCGAGGCGGGGCCGGTGATCAGCTGCAACCGCCCCGCCGCCGGGATCGCGATGGCGACAGTCGGGCCGCCACTCAAGAACACCGAGGTGCGCATCGCCCAGGATGGCGAGATCATGGTGCGCGGCGAGCTGGTGATGCACGGCTACTGGCGCGACCCCGAGGGCACCGCCAAGGTGCTGGGCGTTGCCGGTTCCGAATGGGACGGCTGGCTCGCGACCGGCGATGTCGGGCATCTCGACGCGAAGGGCCGGATTGTCATCACCGATCGCAAGAAGGACCTGATCGTCAACGACAAGGGCGACAATGTCGCACCGCAACGGGTCGAGGGAATGCTAACCCTGCAGCCCGAGATCGCCCAGGCGATGGTCTATGGCGATCGCCGCCCGCACCTCGTCGCGCTATTGGTGCCCGAAGCCGAGATCGCCGACGAGCCCGAGCTTCAGGCGCGGCTGTCGAAGGCGGTCGACCGGGTCAATGCCGAGTTGAGCGTGATCGAGAAAGTCCGGCGGTTTATCGTCGCCGATGCAGCCTTCACGGTCGAGAATGAGATGCTGACTCCATCGATCAAGATCCGCCGCCACGTCATCGGCGCGGCCTATGGCAAGCGGCTGACGGCGCTCTACGCCACGCCCAAGCGTTAGGTTCGGCGGGGGCGCTCAAACGGCACAAACTCGTCGAACGAGCAGCTGCCGACGGTAAAGCCGTTCTGCAGGTCGACCACCCGAGCAATGTCGCCGCGGCACAGCCCCATCCCGCCGAAGCTGTGCGTGACTAGCGTGTAGTGGCCGGAGCCAAGCGGGGCACAGCCGCCGCGGGGCGCCTGCACGTAAGTGCGGCGGCCGTCCCGGAAGAGAATGGTGTTGTCGTCGATCACCTGCATGTCGCTGCTGCGATAGGTCGGCAGGCAGTCGACCGGGCGGCCGGCGACCTTGCCGGCGAGCGCTTGGTGAAGCTCGTTCTCGGCGCGCAGATTGCGGGGTTGGGGCCCGGCCATGCCGGCGGTGCAGCCGGCGAGGCTAGCCACGGCGAGAAACAGCGGGACGAGGCGCGTCATGGCAGTCACTCCAATCGAGTCGGTTCTAGCCGATGGCTGACAGAGCGCCAAGCGACCTTAACCGAAGCTGTCTTTCGCGGCGCGGCGGCGGGCGAACTCGGCCTCATCGGGGGCGAGGAGGAAGGGGTTGGTGGCCGCTTCCTGAGCGATGGTAGTAGGGACGGTCGGGCGACCCTCGGCGCGGGCCTGCTCGACATCGGCGAAGCGGGTTGCGATGGCGGGGTTGGTGGGCTCGACGTGGGCGGCGAAGCGGGCGTTCGAGAAAGTGTATTCGTGGGCGCAGTAGATGGCGGTCTCTGGCGGAAGGGTAGCCAAGCGGTTCAATGAATTAAACATTTGCGCAGGCGTGCCTTCGAACAGGCGGCCGCAGCCCATCGCGAACAGAGTGTCGCCGACAAACGCAACTCCGGCGTCGCGGAAGACGAGGGCGATGTGACCGAGGGTGTGGCCGGGAACTGCCCAGACTTCTCCCCTGTGAGCCCCGAGGCGGACTTGATCCCCTTCGGAAAGCGCGATTTCCAGTCCCGGGATTTTAGCGGACTCGCTGCGTGGGCCGCTGATGGTAGCGCCGTGAGCCGATTTCACCGCCAAGTTTCCGCCAACATGGTCGGGGTGCCAGTGGGTGTTCCAGACTTGGGAAATCTCCCAATTTCGCGCCTTGGCCGCGGCGAGCACCGGGGTCGCGTCGCCCGGATCTACCACCGCCGTTTCACCGCTATCAGGATCGTGGACGAGCCACAGATAATTGTCGTTGAAGGCGGGGACGCGGACGATTTCGAGGGTGCTCATCACCACTCGCCCGTGTTCGGCATTGACGCCCACGGCTCGGCGGGGGCGAGGTTTTCGCCCGCCTGGAGCAGCTCGATCGAGATGCCGTCGGGCGAGCGGACGAACGCCATGTGGCCGTCGCGCGGCGGACGGTTGATCGTGACGCCGGCGTCCGACAATCGCTGGCAGGTCTCGTAAATATCGTCGACGCGGTAGGCGAGATGGCCGAAATTGCGCCCGCCTTGATAGCCGCTCTCGTCCCAATTGTGGGTCAGCTCGACCTCGCCGCCCCCGTCGCCGGGCGCGCCGAGGAAGATCAGCGTGTACTTGCCCGCCGGAACGTCGATGCGGTGGCGCTCCTCGAGACCAAGGTGTGTGAAGAAGGCGATGGTGACCGCGGGGTCGGAGACTCGCAGCATGGCGTGAAGAAATTTCATAGGATCAGCCTATTTCACCGTCAGCGGCACGTCGGCAAGCCCCAACGCTTCGCGGGCGCGTTGGCCGGTGGGGCCGGTGGGGTCGGCGGCGAGCGCTTTCTGCCACGCCATTCGTGCGGCGACATCCTCTCCGGCCAAGCTGGCGACATGGCCGCTTTCGAACAGGATTGTCGGGTCGTCCGGGGCCAGCGCGAGGGCACGGGCGATGGCGATTTTCGCGCGCGGCACGTCGCTCGCCGTGACCGCCAGTGTGGCACGGAAATACCACAGGAAAGGATCGCCCGGGACGAGTCGCGCTGCTTCCGCGGAGCGGGCGTCGGCAGTGGCACGGTCGCCCGAGGCCTGGGCGGCACGGGCGCGGTCGAGGAGCAATTCGCCGCGTTCCAGCGTGGTGCCGCCGGAGATAGCTAGGCCTTGGTCGAAATCTTTCGCGGCCGTGGCCGCGTCGCCGGCTTTGAGCCGGAGATTGCCGCCGATGCCCCACAGGATGCGCGATCGGATCGCTCCGGCCTGGGCTTCGGCGGCGTCGGCAGTAAAGGTTGGGGCGGTGAGCGGGGCAGCTGCGGACGAAACAGGGACGGCGGCGAGCAGCAAGGCTAAAATCATGACGTCTCCACGAGCGGGGCGAGGCAGCGGAGCACCGCATCGATCTCGCGCGGCTCCGACAGGCGGTGGCGACCGTCCTTGATGAGGGTCAGCTGGACATCGGCTGAACGCAGCTGGGCGAGGAGTTTCAGCGGGACGCCGACGGGGACGGTCTCATCCTTTTCGCCGTGGAGCAGGCGCACCGGGCAGTCTATCGCGATTCCGGCGCCGAGGAGGCGGAGCGCCTCGCCCGATTGCCAGAAGGCGCGGGTGGTGAGGCCGGAGTCGGGCTTGCCCGGCTCGCGGTAAGGATTGGGGCGGACGAGTTGGCCGTCCTGGAGCAATTTTATCTTGTCATCGGCGGTAAAGCCCCAGTCGGTGAAGTCGGGAGCGGCGGCGATTCCGACCAGCACGGCGACGCGGTCGGGGCGGCGAAGCGCGGCGTGGAGCGCGATCCAGCCGCCCATCGACGAGCCGATCAGGATGATGCCGCCGTCGATGAGGCGGTCGATCGCGGCGACCACTTCGTCGAGCCAGCGGGCGAGGGTGCCATCCTCGAACTTGCCGCCCGACGAGCCGGTGCCGGAGTAATCGAGACGCAGGCAGCCGCAGCCGGTGGCGGCGGCGAAGGCATCGACGGCGAGCGCCTTGGCCCCCTCCATGTCGGACGCGTAGCCTGGGAGGAACAGCAGCGTCGGACGATGCGGGTCCGCGGGGGCGCGGAGGCAATAGGCGATGCGGCGGGCGTCGCCGGGATCGAAGTAAGCGAGGTTGGGGGTCACAGCATCGAGTCCTGCCGCCCCATGTCCTCCCGCTTGGCGCGCTTGATGCTGGCCTGGTCGACCAAGGGGATGTCGGGTTTCTTGCCCTGGAACAGTTCGGCCAGCGTGATGGTCTGGAGGCGGGGGTAGGTGCGGCCAGTCGCCTCGCTTGCGAAGCGGCCGACGGCGGCAGCTTCCTTGATCATCGGGGTGGTCGGCATGGCGGCGCCGAGGAACACGCCGATCGGGGCCTTCTCGCGCACCATCGCGCTGTGGAGGTCGCGGATCATGGTGACCGACACGTTGTTGCCTCGCTTGACCGAGACAAGCGCCCTTTTCGGTGCGCTTTCCGTCAGGCTTGAAGTAGATGAGGCCGTCAATGCCCCCGTCGGCGCCCTTCTTCTTGCCGCCGAAGGGAGCGCGTCGACCATCGACACCGCCCACCACTGGAACTGGTATTTGTCGCGCTCGGCGAGATCCTGCGCGGTGGCGAGGTCCTTGGGGGTGCCAATCACCTCGAAGGCGATGCCAAGGAAAGCGTCTTTCAGGCGCTGCTCGATTAAGCTGATGGCGAGGTGGGTGACGTCGATGCCGATCCACTGACGCCCAAGCTTCTGCGCGGCGTGAACGGCGGTGCCGCAGCCGCAGAAGGGGTCGAGGACGACACCATTCGCGGGGCACGATGTTGAAATGATTCGCTCAATCAGGGCTAGTGGTTTCTGGGTGGGGTAGGGCATTTTTTCTGCCGACCAACCTCGCAACATGCTGATGTCTGACCAATTCGTGGTGACCTGGGTGCCCTTTGTATCGTCGCGATAGCGCTTATACATTGGGACATTGCCGGACCTTGTCTGCACGACCCGCCCATCATCGATTAATTGCTGCATTCGCTCGCGCGAGTAGCGCCAGTGGCGAGACACTCCCATCACCTCATAATAAGGATTGCCTTTAGCCGTTCCACCGGGCCGCAGCATATTGTCCATTGTCCAGCGCCGACCGCCAGGGTCTTCGTATTTGTAGAACTTTTTTACGTAATCATGTGAGAGCGGTTCATAGAGCCGATTCCAAGTCCTCCCGCCGCTCTTTTGATAAAAGAGAATGACGTCGTTCACTCTCCCGAAGTGTTTCGCTCCTTGTCCAGCGTCGTTCTTTGAGTCGCTGCGCTTCCAAACGATTTCATTGACGTAGTTCGTAACCCCAAACACCCCATCCAGCAGCAGCTTGAGATAATGCGAAGCGGTCGGGTGGCAGTGGAGATAGAGGCTCCCGGTCGGTTTGAGCACAAGGTGGAGCTCGATCAGGCGGATCGCCATCATGGCCAGATAGGCCATCATGTCATTCTCGCCGAGGAAGCCGCGCATCGCGTTGAGCAGGTCGAACGCCTTTGTATTTCCGCTGCGCGCGACCTGATCGAAGGCGTGCTCGGCATGGTCGTTCCAGTGCCACGTGTCCTCGAACGCCTCGATCTTCGCGTCCGAGCCGTCGCCGGTCTTGGACTTGAACAGAATATTATAGTTGGCGTTCGAGTTGAACGGCGGGTCGAGATAGACGAGGTCGACGCTGTCGCTGGTGAACTGGTCACGCAGCACGACGAGATAGTCGCCGTAGAAAAGCTAGTTCGTCATAGCGCGAGAGTGGCCGGGGCCGCGCCTTCGCGCAAGGACCGGTAATATTTGATGAGACTTCGATGTGACCCTGATTCACGCCTTCGGTAGTGGTTTCGACCTGATTGTCGTGGCGGACAACCAATTTGGCAGGCATGCATCGCGAGACGAATATCGGGAGAGTGAGCAATGCGCACACGATGGCTGGGGTTGATGGTGGCGGCGCTGGTCGCGGCGGCGGCGGGATGGTGGTTCGCCTCGCCGTGGTGGACGCTCAGGGCGATGCGCGAGGCGGCGGCGGCGCATGACGAGAAGGCGCTGTCGGCGCGTGTCGATTATCCCGCGCTGCGTGAGAGCGTGAAGAGCAATGTGATGCGGCGGATCACGACCGACGGGCGCGGTACCGAGGGACTGGGCGCGATCGGGGCGCTGGTCGCTGATGCCATTGCCGGGCCATTGATCAAGGCGGCGGTCACGCCGCAGGGTGTGGAAGCGATGTTCCGCGCCGAGGATGCCCGGGACAAGGCGGCGCGGACACCCGACGCCCCGGGCGTAGCGTTGCCGAAGCTGCCCCCTCAAAAGGACCGGCCGGTGATCGAGCGGCACGGTTTAAATGAATTTACCGTTCGCGGGCGCGAGGCGGGCGGCGCAACGCTGCTGTTCCACCGCGACGGGCTGTCCTGGCGGCTGGCCGGATTCGACCTGCCGCCACCCCCGGCGCGCTAGCTGTTCGCGGGCGGGGTGAAGATGGCCTCGATCGGGAGCACGAACAGAGCGGCGATGCGGAAGGCGAGCGGGAGCGAGGGGTCGTACTTGCCGGTCTCGATCGCGTTGACGCTCTGCCGCGAGACGGCGAGGCGCTCGGCGAGGTCGGACTGGCTCCAGTCGCGTTCCGCGCGGAGCACCTTAAGGCGGTTGTTCATTGGTCGCCACCGCGATTGAGGGTGAGCGCGTTGAGGAGACTGCCGACGCCGAGCCCGATGAACCACAGGATCGCGACGTAGAAGGCGTCGACATGGCCAACGAGCCTGGCATTTTCGAGGAAGCCCCAGACGGTCGCGATCGAGAGGGCGAAGGCGCTGGCAACGAGCGACTGGCGGACGAGCAGCATGCGCTGATATTCATCGGTCTCCTCGATCAGCAGGCGGCCGATCGCCCAGAACACGCCGGTGACGGCGATGCCTGGGAGCGCGGCGAGGATCCAGGCGAGCGGACCGGTCATGTGGCCGTCGCGAACAAGGCGGATGGCGAGCATCAAGGTCACGATGTAGGCCGCCATCGAGATTGCGACGCGAATAACATAGCGTTTCTGGGCGGGATTTTTGGCAAGGCGCATGGCAAGTCTCCTATTCAGTTCGTAAAGGTAGCTTTACAAAACAAATTGCAGATGTGTCAAGTTTCATTTACACAATGACAAGGCCGCTTTCGCGAGGCGCGACTTGATGCGGCTGCTCCGCTTCACTAGGTGCGGTGGCCATGTCCCAGATGTTCAAGATCGCCCTGCCTGACGGTTCCGTGCGCGAGGTGGCCGCGGGGTCGACCCCGGGCGATGTTGCCGCGGCGATCGGGCCGGGGCTCGCGAAGGCGGCGCTGGCGGCGCGGGTCGATGGCGAGTTGCGCGACCTCAACCGGCCGTTCGAGGGTGATGCCAGCCTGGCGCTGGTAACCGCGCGCGACGAGAAGGATGCGCTCGAGTTGTTCCGCCATGACTACGCGCATGTGCTGGCCGAAGCGGTGCAGAATCTGTTTCCGGGAACGCAGATCACGTTCGGGCCGGCAACCGACGACGGGTTTTACTATGACTTCGCGCCCGCGCCAGGGCGGGGGATGTTCACCGAGGAGGAATTGCCTACGATTGAGGCGGAGATGCGCCGCGTGATCGCGCGTGATGAGCCGCTGGTCCGCGAGGAGTGGGATCGCGAGGATGTGCGGGCGTTCTTCCAGAAGCGGGGCGAGACGTTCAAGGCCGACTGGGTGATGGAGCTGCCGCAAGGCGAGGCGATCACCATGTACCGGTCGGGGGTCGGCGACGACAAGTGGATGGACCTGTGCCGCGGGCCGCATCTGCCGTCGACCGGCAAGCTCGATCCCAATGCATTTAAGCTGACGCGGGTGTCGGGAGCTTATTGGCGCGGCGACCAGGCAAATCCGATGCTCAGCCGCATCTATGGCACGGCGTGGCTCAACAAGAAGCAACTCGACGCCCATCTGGTGCGGCTGGAACAAGCAGCCAAGCGCGACCATCGCCGGATTGGGCAGGATATGGACCTGTTCCATCTGCAGGCCGAGGCGCACGGCAGCGTCTTCTGGCACCCCCGCGGGTTCGTGATCTACCGCGCGCTTGAGGCCTACATGCGCCGCCGCCTCGACGCGGCGGGCTATCTCGAGGTGAAAACCCCGCAGATCATGGACGCGCGCCAGTG
>JANMWM010000331.1:0-4453 GCA_031394005.1 Sphingomonas sp. | reverse complement strand
CCGCCGAGGCGATCATCCTCACCGCGCTCGCCACTGCCGCGCCGGGAGTGCCGGTGATCGCCGAGGAGGAGGCCGCCGCAGGCCGCATACCGGCGCATGGCGATACCTGGTTTCTCGTCGACCCGCTCGACGGCACCAAGGAATTCGTCCGCGGCGGAGACGATTACACCGTCAATATCGGGTTGATCGTGGGTGGCGTTCCGCGGATCGGCGTGGTCTATCAGCCGGCGCTCGATATATTGTGGGGTGGGCTCGTCGAAACCGGCGCATTCGTCGAAGAAAGCGGAACGCGCCGCGCGATCTCGACCCGCCCGCTCGGGCAGGAGCGTGCGGCCATCGCGTCTAAATCGCACTTCAATCAGGCGACCGCGGATTATCTGGAACAGGCTGTCGGCGCGTGCGGCCATGTCTCGGTCGGCTCAAGCCTCAAATTCTGCCTCGTTGCCCAAGGGATGGCCGACATCTACCCGCGCCTGTCGCCGACCAGCGAGTGGGACACCGCCGCTGGCCATGCGGTGCTGCTGGCTGCGGGGGGACGGGTCGACGGCCCCGACGGCGGACCGCTGACTTACGGCAAGACGGCCTTCCTCAACCGCGGCTTCTGCGCGACGGGCGGCTGGGAAGCGCCACCGATCGGGCCATTGCTAAAGCTGTTCGCAGGTGATGGAGACGTTCCCGAGGAATTCTAAGGCGGCCTCGGGGTGTTCAAACCGGCCTCAGGGATCCCATCAGGCCTACTTTAACCAATCACTTCTCGCGGTGGGATGAAACCGGCAGACTCTCCACTTAACAATCGCGCGAGCCTGTTCAAACAAACCGAACCACCTCTACCGGCGTCACATCGGCCTCTTTTGTCACAGCCCAAGGAGCCGAGGGTTTGATACTCCTTACGGTCGGGAATTTGCCTTCGGCCGCGCATCCTTGTGACGACAAAGTGCATCCTTGATGCGACGGGACAGGCGAGTGGTGGGCGCTGACGGGCTCGAACCGCCGACATCTTCCGTGTAAAGGAAGCGCTCTACCAACTGAGCTAAGCGCCCGCGCGTCGCGGTTGCGGCGCGATGCCATGAGGCGTCGCGCAGGGCAAGCTGAAGCCGCTTCGCCGCCAAGGGACTTGCCTTGGCGTCCAGGCAGGGAAGGCCCGACCGCAACAATCTTTTCGCCGGGGCGAGACGATTGCCGGTTGAAAATTTGCAACCTAGGCTGCGAACATGTCCGGCATCGTCCTCATCGTCGCCAGCAGCATGGCACTCGCCTTCTAATATTCGGGTGCCGCAAAATGTCCGACGCTCGCGCTAGGAACGTCCTACCCCTGGCAAAAGGAGGAGATTGTTCCGGGGGATCAATATGCGACCGTCTACATCGACGTCGACGCGAAGGGGCGAGCATCGAACTGCCGCGTCGGCCCCAATAATCTGCCGGACGCGGAGACACGATTCTGGTTTTGTCAGGCGATGATGTCGAAAGGCCAGATCGTTACCGAGGTGCGCGGTGGTATCCCGGTGGCGCCGACAATCACGCGCGCAATGGTCATGCGCGGGCGTCAGTACCAGCATGATGACGACAGCGCGCGCAAACGCCATTTCGCGACGTATCCCGATCAAAACTCAACTTGCTACCCGCAATAACGAAGCGGGCTTGGGCATGGCGGATCAAACGTCGCAGAACCCGTTTTGGCAGCCCGCTACAGATCGCGCACCAGTTTCGTCGCGACGGCAATCCACGGCGGGTCGGTGACGACACTCTGGCGGCCGCCGGAACCCGGGGGGAGCAGCTGGAGCTTGCCGCCGCCTTCGCTCGATGGCTCGCGCCCGATCAGGCGGCCGAAGATGAAGCGGCCGGCGGGGCGGGGGACGAGGATGTCGCGGTTGAGCGCCTGGGCGAAATTCTCGGACTCGAGCTGGTCGCACCAGATCTCGTCGCCGTCGCGATAGTCGCCGAGGCTGGCGCTGACCGTCACCGCGACTTGGCCGGGGGCGGCGCGCGGAGGAACGACGACGCCATTGCGGCGAGGCGCGGCGGCACCGTTCGCGCCGAGAACCGCGACGACATTGATCTCAGTGCGGTCAGGGCTGTCGACGAGGTCCGACGCCTCGACCTTGAGCGCGGCGGCGATGCGGTTGAGCCAGCCGACCGACACGGTTCGTGTTCCTGTCTCGAGCCGCCCGACGGTCTGCGGTGTGGTCGGCGGCTTGCATCCCTTGGCGACCTCGTCGAGAGTCATTCCGCGGGCCCGGCGAACGTCCCTGATGCGCGTGATCATGCTTCGGCTCCTGAACCAGCGTGGTTTTTTCTCTGTCCTACAGTTGCGCCCCCGTGGCAAGCCTCTTGGCGAATCGGGGGGTGGGTGAAATGGCGAAATCGAAGGCGCAACTGCTTGAGGAGCGCGACATCGTCGATGGCGATGTGCGCGCCGCGGGGAGCGCCGGTGCGCCAACGCGAAGCGCCCCGGCGCAGGTTGAGCGGGTGCGCTTGGTCAGCATCAACCTCGCCGCGTCGCCACTTGGCTGGCTGCGCTCGCACGGGCACTTAAGCCGCCGTCGATATGATGCGGGAGAGCGGCTGAGAATCGACTGGGAGCGCGCCAACCTCGATCCGCGGGTGACGATGTCGTGGGGCGCGGGATCCTCGTCGCCGCGCGGCGGCGGATCGGTCGGGATCGATCTCACCCTGGCGCAGCTCGACGCTCGACGGCGGTTCGAGAAAGCGACGGACCACCCCGGCGCTGGGCTCGCCGACATCCTGTGGCGTGTGGTGCGCGCAGGCGAGGGGATGCGCGATGCCGAGCGGGCGCTGGGCTGGCCGGCGCGCCTGGGCAAGCTAGTGCTGATTTTGGCGCTCGACCGGGTGGCGGATCATTATCGCATCCGCTGACGCGAGCGCTGGACCGGCGGCGGCGATCTCCCTAGCGTCCGACGGCAAGCAAGGGAGAAGCTCATGATCCTCTACGGTTCGTCGATGTCGCCATTCGTGCGCAAGGTGATGGTGTTCGCGGCCGAACAGGGCGCGCCGATCGAGTTGAAGCCCTCGGGCATCGGCAGCACCGATCCTGACTTCCTTCGCGCCAGCCCGTTTCGTAAGATGCCGGCCTTGATTGACGGCGATTACACGCTCGCCGACTCGAGCGCGATTGTTCACTATCTCGACGCGTTGCGCCCAGAGGCAAGGCTGATCCCGACAGAGCCGCGCGCTCGCGGGCGAACGATCTGGTTCGACGAATGGGCGGACACGATCCTGTTCATGCCGGGCGCCAAAATGTTCTTCAACCGCATCGTGGCACCGCGCTTCCTCGGCCGCGACGGCGATCTGGAAGCCGCCGACAAGGCCGAGCGCGACGAGTTACCGCCAGTGCTCGACTATCTTGAAGCGGAAGTTCCAGAATCGGGTTTCCTGGTCGACGACCGGTTCACGCTGGCTGACATTGCGGTCGCCAGTCCGTTTGCCAACTTCGGCCACCTCGGGCTCGACCTGTCACGCTGGCCGCGTGCGAAAGCCTATGCCGACGCGATCCTTGCCCGGCCGAGTTTCGCGGCCGTAATCACGAAAGAGCAGGCCTTTTTCGCTCGAGTGGGCGAGCCGACGGCCGCCGCCTGACGCACAAGACGCCGCGCTTGCCGGAGGGAGCGCGGCGCCGCTGGCGCTTGCGGCCTATTCGCCGTCGAGCGGGTTTTCGCGCTGTTCGCCTCGCTCGGTCTGGCTCAATCGACCAGTCTGCTGCTCGGCGTCTTGGCCTTCGGGGGCGTAGGGCTGGTCGGTCTGGCCGGTGGTGGGGTCGATCAATTTATCGCTCGACCCGTCGTGGCCCTGACCTCCGAAGATTCCGCCGTCCTGCTGCTGGCCGGTCGAGCTATCGCTGCTCCGGCCGCTAAGCGATGATCCTTTGAATGATTCATTACCCATGCCCTTGCCGTCCTGCGACTGGCCGCCCGAACGTTGTGCGCTTGTCGAGATGTCCGAGTCTTGATCTTGCTTCTGGCGATCCTGGTCGCGAGCCTGTTGGTCGTCGGTCTGCTGATTGTCACGCTGTTCCATGATGAGCATCCTTTCTTCGAACTGCCCACCCTCGTAAGAGGTTAACCCGAAGCCCCGTAGCGGCGTTCTGCCACTTTGCGATGAGCCGAGGCCGATGCGACCAATTGCCTGTCGCCACGAAAAAGGCCGCCGAAGTTTCCCTCGGCGGCCCTGTTCGTTCCCAGACAGTCGCTTAAGCAGCCTCTTCCGCTGCCGGGGCCGGAGCCTCCGCGTCGGGATTGACGTCGGCGGTAGCCCCCGGTTCAGCGTTGGGGTCGTAGGCCTCAACAAAGCCAGCCTCGTCACGCTCGAACATCGAAGCCATGACGTCGACGCCCTTGGCCTGAAGCTCGGCCTCTTCGGGCGACCGCGCGACATTGACCTTGACCGTCACGTTGACCTCCGGGTGGAGCGCAACGCGAACATCGTGAAGGCCGATGTT
>JANMWM010000175.1:0-6459 GCA_031394005.1 Sphingomonas sp. | reverse complement strand
CCTGCAAGGTGTAAAGCGAGCCAGACTGGGTCAGCGTCAGGCCAAGGCTCTGCTTGATGTAGGGGCGCAGGATATCGACGGTGTTCCACGACCATGCGTAGAAGAAGTAAGCGACCAGGAGAAAGATCAGTGCGGCGATCTTGCGCGCAAGAGGAATTTGTCGCGCATCGATCATGACCTTGTCGATCATCGGGCAATTCCTGTCATCGCCGTTTCACACTTTTCACATCGTCCGTAATGACTGCGAATGCCGAAAAACGTCGGGTGGAAGTCCCAACGAGTTAGCATCCTATTTGACATGCGCAAGACAAATTGGCTGCGATCCTCTCGATTTTGATTGCATTCGAAGTCGCTTTCTGATCGACACGGCCTTAGAGTCGGGGCAACCGGCGCTCGTGGGGAGGCAAATATGACAATGAAGAACACGATTCTGCTGACGTCGACGGCGCTTACCGCCGCAATCATGGCGACTGGCGCGGGCGCGCAGACAACCGTACCTGCTGCTGCGCAAACGACTGCCCCGCCAAAAACCCCTGTCGCCGAAGAAACGCCAGAGACGGGCATCCCGGAAATTGTCGTGACTGCGCAGCGCCGGGAAGAAAACCTGCAACGCGTGCCGATCTCGGTCTCCGCGTTCGGCGCGGAAGAAATCAAGGCCAAGGGGCTGACCGACCTGTCGCGGCTCGAGGGGCTAGTTCCGGGCTTTACCTTCGGTCGTTCGGGGGTCGATGCCAGGCCAGCGATTCGCGGGGTCCGCACCGAAAGCGTCGATGTTAACGCTGACACTACCATCGGCTTCTTCATCGACGGAATCTATCAATCACGCTCGTCGCAAGCGACGCTGGGCTTCGTCGACCTTGAGCGGGTCGAGGTTCAACGCGGGCCGCAAGGCACGCTGTACGGACGCAACACGTTTGGCGGCAATATCTCGATTATTACTGCCCAGCCGAAGCTGAGCAAGTTTCTAGGTGGTGCCGATCTGACCCTTGGCGACAACAGCCAGGTGCGCGCGACCGGCTTTGTCAATGCGCCGCTCGGCAGCATCGCCGCGCTCCGCCTCGTCGCCGGTTATGAAAAATCCAACGGATACGTCAAGAATGACAACCCGTCCGGCAATAATCTTTTCGACGACGACAATCGCTATGCACGTGCTTCGCTGCTGATCGAGCCGAGCGACAGTCTCAAGATTGTGCTCAAGATCGATTACGCGCAGCGCGGAGGAGCGGGCGGCTCGGCGTTCGGCTACAAGCTAGTCGGATCGTATTTCTACGTTCCGACAAATACGCAATTGTTCAACGCCACCCCAATTTTCCTCAACACGCGCGGCGGCAATCGAGACGGGATCGTCGATGCGCCACTGACGATCGATGCCGGCGTTCCGATTTATCGGCGAGACGACCCGTACCGGATCGACAACGACTATCGCGCCACGCTCAAGTTGCGCAACACCGGACTGACTTCCAACATCGCTTACGATCTTGGTCCGGTGACGCTAAAGTCGATCACGGGATACACCGATTTCAAGACTACACGGACCCAGGATACCGATTTCTCCGCCAATCAGATCGGCGCCGATTACCAGTTTACCTCGGCCAAGACCTTCAGCCAGGAAGTGCAATTGGTCTCGGGCAAGAGCGAACGCCTCGAATATGTCGTCGGGGCATATTATTTCGACGACAAGCTCAACGGCACATTTATTAACGAGCAGTTCCCGCAGATCATCCGCAACGTCACGCCCAATATCATGCGGCCGGCAGCGGGGGGATTCTACCAAGAGTTTCGCGCCAAGACGAAGTCTCTCGCGGGCTATACGCAGGCAAGTTACGCGCTTACTGATCGGCTAAAGGTCACTGCGGGCATCCGTTACACTCGCGACAAGAAGGACTTTCAGTTCGCCAACGCCAATGCCGTGCTTCCGCTGGTCGGCGGGGTTCCGCAGGGGACCGCAATCAACTTCGACACCGGCAATCTTCCCGACAGTGCATTCGGTTCCAAGGGTGCCCCGACCAATTGCACCTACACAACCCTCCCGGCGCCACAGCCGGGCTTCCGATGCCTTGATGCGAACACCAAGATTTTCTCTGGGGCGACGTTCGACACTGCCACTTTCAAAAAGTTGACCTACCGCCTCGGCGCCGATTTCCAGTTGACCGCCGCGAACCTGCTCTATGCGTCGGTATCGTCGGGTTTCAATTCAGGCGGTTTTAACGGCAGTCAGGCCGCCGCTGCGCTTGGTCGTTCGACCTTCCAGCCGCAGGTGGTCACCGCGTTCGAAGTCGGATCGAAGAACCGTTTCCTCGACCGCACCGTCCAGCTCAACCTCTCGGCTTTCTACAATCGTTACAGCAACTTGCAGGAACAGCGGCAGGTGCCTGTGGCCAACACCACGCTGTCGATCATCGAGAATAGCGGCAAGGCGCGCTCGTATGGTGCCGAGCTCGAAACGATCTGGAAGCCGGTGCATCCGTTAACCCTCACCGCCAGCGTCGCTTATCTTAACGCCCGTTACACCAAATATGACCAGGTCGCGGCACCGTTCGGAACCTCGATCCTGATTCCCGCTGCGGGGGCACCGGCGACGATCATTAACGGTGTGACAATAGCACCCGCGGGTCAGAAACGTATATTTGCCGTGGGCTATAATTGCGGACTAATCCCGGGCACCGGCGGCGCTGGCCAGCCCGCGGCCGCCTATGGTTGCGACCTCAGTGGAAACCGGATCGCTCATTCACCTGAATTTTCGGGGGCGGTGTCGGCGCAATATGATATCGATCTAGGCAGCGCCGGGACACTGTCGCCGTACGCGCAACTTAACTTCTCATCATCCTTTTACGGACAGCCGTTCAATTCAATTCTCGATCGGCAAAAGGCGTTCGCCAAACTCGACCTTCGACTGACGTGGGATTACAATAAAAACTTTTCGCTTCAGGCGTTCGTCACCAACGTCACCAACAAGGCGACCGCGACACGCTTCGTTTACGGTGGCGGCGGAGGGCTCCAGGCAAGCTACGCACCGCCGCGGCTGTGGGGACTACGCGGCAGCGTCAGATTCTGATCGGACGGGGCGATTGCGCGATTGCGATCGCCCCACTTGAACTGATGGCGTGAACAGGCGATCAGCCCTAACAATGACCGACAGCAAATCCACAAGGAGACGCTCCGGAACGTCCTACGACGTCGCGCGCCATGCAGGGGTTTCGCAGTCTGCAGTTTCGCGCGCATTCCGCGAGGGCGCCTCGGTCGCTCCGGCAACGCGCGCGAGGATCGTCGCGGCGGCGGACGAGCTCGGCTATCGGCCCAATGCGATCGCCCAAGGACTGATCACACGCCGCTCGAACTTGGTCGCGGTGATCATCTCCAACCTTACCAATCTTTACTATCCCGAAGTGCTGGCGGCGTTGACGACGAAGCTTTCCGCGCGAGGGATCCGCGTACTGCTGTTTACTCTCGTCGCTGAGAGCGAGGTCGATGACGTGCTCGACCAAGTGTGGCGCTATCAGGTCGACGGAGCGATCGTCGCCGCGCGCTTATCGCCCGCCCAACTCGAGGCCTTTCGCAAGCGCGACATCGCTCTCGTGCTCTACAATCGTGACGGCGGGGGCTCGCCGGTGGCATCGGTCAGTTGCGAGTTCGCCGCGGGCGAGACGATGCTGATCGACGGACTCGTGGCAGCGGGCTGTCGCTCGTTCGGCGTGATTGCCGGCCCGGCCGATTCGACTGTCGGCGAGGCCCACGTCCGCGACGTTTGCGTTCGGCTCGCGCTTGCCGGGATTACCAGCGTGCCACTCGATCGCGGTGACTTCTCTTACGAAAGCGGGCATGCGGCGGCGTTGCGTCTGCTCAACGCGCACAAGCTCGACGCAATCATCGCGGCAAATGACGTGATGGCGCTGGGGGCGATGGACGCGGCGCGGATCGACTGCAACATCGCCATTCCCGAAACACTATCGGTGGTCGGCTTTGACGGCGTGGCCCCGGCGCAATGGCGCAGCTACCGGCTGACGACGGTCCGACAACCGGTCGGGCGAATGACCGAGGCGGCTGTGTCGATGCTGATCGAGCGCATCGAAAACCCGGCGATAGGGCCGGAGCGACGGCTGTTCTCCGGCAAGCTGATCAGGGGCGCAAGCGCCAAGCTCGCCTCGTGACCGAGCCTACGACGGTACTGCTTGGGGGCAATATGTGTGACGAGCGCTTGTGGCATGGCATGCCGCGCGCGCTGCTGGCCCGAGCGGTCCATGCCGACCTGTCGCTTGACGACGATATTGCGGGAATGGCCGGGCGAGCGCGCGCCGCGACCGACGGGATGTTAATTCCGATCGGCCTGTCGATGGGCGGGATCGTCGCCCTTGAAATGGCACGACAAGCGCCGGCGCGGATCAGCGGCCTGGTGCTCAGCGACACCAACGCCGGTGCCGACTTGCCCGAGCGCGCTGCGGCTCGGCCGATCCACCAGGATCGAGTTCGCGCGGGTGAGCTGGAGACGCTCGTCGCCGACGAGCTCAAGCCAGCTTACCTTGCGCAAAGCAATCGCGACAACCAGCGACTTCGAGCGCTGATCCTGCAAATGGCGATTGATTTGGGCGAGGCGGTATTCGTCCGGCAAAGCGAGGCATTGCGCACCCGTGCCGACCTGCGCAGCGTGCTCGACAAGTTCGTTGGCCCGGTGTTGCTGATGTGCGGCGCCGAAGATCGATTGTGCCCGCCCGAATGGCATTTCGCGATGGCCGCGCAGTGCGTCGATGCGGAGGTTAAGGTAATCGACGAGGCTGGGCATTTGCTGCCACTCGAGCAGCCGGAAAAATTCGCGGCGACGATCTTGTCATGGATCGAACGCCATTGGGGGACGAAATTTGGTTGACCGCATCCTGACGACACATGTCGGATCGCTTCCGCGATCCAAGGAGGTGACCGATTTAGTGTTCGCCCATGAACGCGGTGACGCGATCGATCCGTCGCGCTTTTCCGAGGTCGTCGGCGCGGCGATTGACGTGGTCGTCGCGCGCCAGGTGCAATGCGGGATCGACCTCGTCTCGGATGGCGAGATGTCGAAAATCTCCTACGCCACCTACATCAAGGACCGCATCACTGGCTTCGAGGGCGATAGTGAACGAACGCCTCCGGCCGATCTTGAAGCTTTTCCGAGCTTCCTTCAACGCCAGTCGCAAAGCGGTGGAACGCCATCCTACCGCCGCCCCAAATGCATCGGCCCGGTAGCGCCTTTGACCCTCGCGCCGCTTGACGACGACATCGCGCATTTCAAGTCGGCGATGGCGCGCCATTCGCCGTTCGGTGGGTTCATGAACTCGGCGTCGCCCGGCGTGATCGCTCTTTTCCAGCCGAACGAACATTATTCGACTCAGGACGAATATCTCGAAGCGCTCGCCGAAGCGATGCGCCCCGAATATGAGGCAATTGTTGGGGCTGGGCTGATCCTCCAGCTCGACAGTCCCGACCTCGGCTTGGGTCGGCACATGATGTACAAGGATCGCAAAGACGCGGATTATCTGACGCTTATCGGCCAGCACGTCGAAGTCCTTAATCACGCGCTGCGCAACCTTCCCGCCGATCGGCTGCGGATGCATGTCTGCTGGGGAAATTATGAAGGGCCGCACCATTGCGACGTCGAGATGGCGACCATTCTGCCGACCCTGATGAAGGCCAAGCCGGCGGGACTGCTGTTCGAAACATCGAACCCGCGCCATCAGCATGATTTCGAGGCTTTTGCCGACCAGGTCGCAACCATCCCCAAGGACAAGATTCTGATTCCTGGCGTGATCGATTCGACCACCAATTTCATCGAGCATCCGCGCGTCGTTGCCAATCGCATCGTCCAGATCGCTGCGATCGTCGGGCGCGAACGGGTGATGGCCGGGACCGACTGCGGATTTTCGACCTTTGCCGGATTTGGGGTGGTCGATCCGGAGATTGTTTACGCCAAGCTTGGATCCCTCGCCGAAGGAGCGGCGATCGCGAGTGACCGGCTGTGGTAGGGCTCAAGGCGCGCCTCGCCGCGGGTGACGCCGTGCTCGGAACGTTTGTCAAGACGCCGCACCCGCACGTCGTCGAAGTGCTCGCCGCAACCGGTCTTGACTGCCTGTGCATCGATGCCGAGCACGCTCCATTCGATCGCCGCGACGTGGATCGCTGCATCCTCGCGGCGCGATCCGCAGGGATGCCAATGCTGGTGCGCACGCCAAGCCCGGCACCCGAAGCGATCCTCAACGCGCTCGATTGCGGCGCCGACGGAATCGTCGTTCCGCATATCCGCAGCGCCGTCGAAGCGCAGGCGCTGGCGAGGTGCGCGCATTATGGGCCGGGTGGCCGTGGCTACGCCGGATCGCCGCGCGCCGCCGGTTACGGGTCGGTGGCGATGGCGGACCATCTGGCTGCAAGCGCCGCACGGACGGCGGTGATCGCCCAGATCGAGGATGTCGAAGCGCTCGACGCGATCGCCGC
>JANMWM010000154.1:0-3996 GCA_031394005.1 Sphingomonas sp. | reverse complement strand
CGGGCAGCAAATCAAGAAGGGCGATCGCGTCGTGATGTGGTATGTTTCGGGCAATCGCGACGAAACCGAGATTGAAAATGCGGATGCGTTCATCATCGATCGCGCCCACCCGCGTCAGCATCTGTCGTTCGGGTTCGGCATCCATCGCTGCGTCGGCAATCGTCTGGCCGAAATGCAGCTGAAGATCGTCTGGGAAGAAATCCTAAAGCGCTGGCCGATGATCGAGGTGATTGAGCCGCCGGTTCGGGTGCAATCGGCCTTTGTCAAAGGCTATGAGCGCATGATGGTGCGTATTCCGGGCTGATCCCCGCTTTGATTGCTAACCTACCACATCACTGAATATTCGGGGGACTTCATGCCGCGCGTCACTTTCGTTGAACCCAATGGTACCGAACATCAGGTCGAGATTGCGAACGGCTATTCGGTGATGGAGGGCGCGCTCAATAACAGCATTCGCGGGATTGATGGCGATTGTGGTGGCAATTGCGCGTGCGGCACCTGCCATGTCTATGTCGCGGCCGAATGGCGCGAGCGGACCGGCACGCAGAGCGAAATGGAGCATGACATGCTCGAATTTGCCGAAGGCGTACGCGCGGATAGCCGGCTCTGCTGCCAGATTGAAATGTCCGATGAGCTTGATGGTCTGGTTGTGCATATCGCGGATTCACAACACTGATCGGATCACCTGAAGTTGCCGACGGTGCTGCGTGAGTATGAAAAGGTGGCCAGGGAATGCGCCCAGTCCGGTATCGATCATCCGCGTTACTTGCAGCGCCTGATCGAGCTTGAACTGATCGACCGTGAGCGCCGGACGGTCGAACGGCGGATTCAATCGGCGCGGTTCCCGGCGGTGAAGAGCTTCGACACGTTCGACTTCACTGCCATCCCGAGCCTCAACAAGATGCTGGTACTCGAGCTTGCCCGCTCGAGTTACATCCTGCGACGCGTGTCAATGTCGCTGTAAAAATCCCCACTTGTAGCGAAGTAAAATTGCCCACTTTTGCGGTTCGACGGGTCAGGCGGTGAGGTTGTTGGCAGCTCCGTGTTTGGGCCGGCCGACCGCGGCGTTTCGGGTCGGCAGGGCTTGGCGAGGTGATGCTGGTGATCGAGCGGACTTGCTCTGGCAGGAGGTCGGCGTGCCGGCGCAGGCGGTAGCTTGAGCCTTCGATCTAGACGACGATGGCCTGATGAAGAAGCCGATCCATCAGCGCGGTAGCGACGACAGAGCTACCGACGATTTCGCCCCATTCGGCAAAGCCACGGTTGGGGGTGAGGATCATCGCGCCCTTTTCGTGGCGGGCGTTGACGAACTGGAATTGCCGCTGCCGGGCACGACCGGAAGGTAGCCGATCTCGTCGACGATGAGCAAAGCGGGCGGGCAGTAGAAGCGTATTCGCTCGCGCAGTGTGCCTTCGGCTTTGTCCAGCGCTCCGATCGGATCCCTGCCTTCAGTTCATTTGGCACGGTCACGCTCGCAGCGGGCGATCGGGAGCGCGATCGGTGGGATCGCTGCCAAGTAGCTAGGGCTTTGGCGGCCGGGTGACGGGCGGTTCGGCAACGAGCTATCGAAACCGAATTCGCCTCTTCACCGCGCGCCATCTATCCTACCAGATGTGCACGCGCTGGTCGGGAGCCAGGTAAAGAGCATTGCTCGACTGGACATTAAACGCCTTGTACCAGGCATCGACGTTGCGGACGATGCCGTTGACCCGGTATTTACCAGGTGAATGTGGGTCGGTCAGTATCTGTTGGCGCTCGGCATTCTCGCGATCCTTCTCCTGCCACGCCTGCGCATAACCGATGAAGAAGCGCTGGTCGCCGGTCAGACCATCGATGACCGGCGCGACGCCGTGCTTAGCCTGATATTTTTGGTAGGCCGCATAGGACGCTTCGACCCCGCTCAAATCGCCCAGATTTTCGCCCAGCGTCAGCTTGCCGTTGATGTTGACGCCCGGATAGGGGCTGAATGCATTGTACTGGCTGACGAGCTTGTCGGTACGCGCCGAATAGGCCTTGACCGCCGCCGGACTCCACCAGTCGCGAAGCGAACCCTTGGCGTCGAACTTGCGGCCTTCGTCGTCAAAGCCATGTCCCATTTCGTGACCGATCACCGCGCCGATCGCACCATAGTTCGTCGCCGCGTCCGCCGCCGGATCGAAGAACGGCGCCTGGAGGATCGCCGCGGGGAACGTGATCTGGTTGTTGAACGGGTCGTAATAGGCGTTGATCGTTTGCGGGGTCATTCCCCACAGGCTGCGATCGACCGGCTTGGGAAAGCGCGACAGCTCGAGGTTCCAGCCAAAGTCCTGCGCGCGGATCGCATTGCCCAGGACATCGCCTTTGACCACTTTCAGCGCCGAATAATCGATATATTTGGTGGGGTGGCCGATGCGCGGCTCGAACGCGGCAAGCTTGGCGAGCGCTTCCGTCCGAGTAGCCTGATCCATCCAGCTATTGTGTGAAATCCGCTCCTGGTATGCCTCGCGCAGATTGGCGATCAGCTCGGTCATCTGGCGCTCGGATTCGGTTGGGTAGTGGTCCTTGACGTAGATTTCGCCAACCGCTTCGCCCATCGCGCCATTGACCGCGCCAACACCGCGCTTCCACCGCTCGCGCTGGACCTGGACCCCATTCAATTCCTTCGAATAGAAAGCAAAGCGCGCATCATCGAACGGCTTGGACAGACTCTCGGCATGGTCCGACGTAAAGCGAAACGCGAGCCACTCTTTCCACGTCGACAGCGGCACCGACGCGACCAGCTTGGCGGCACCCGCGACCGCCGATGGTTCGGTGACGATGACCGCCTGCGCATTACCAAGCCCGTCGGCGGCAAGTGTCGAATTCCACGCGAACTCCGGCGCCAGCGCGGCAAGCTGCACGCGGCTCATCGGATTGTAGATCTTGTCGATGTCGCGGCGCTCGGCGGGTGCCCACTGCGACTGCGACAGGGCAGTCTCCAGCGCGATAATGCGATCGGCTGACGCCGCGCCGCCGGGCAGGCTCGCGAGCCGCTGGATTGTCTGAATATATTCGCGATAGGCGGCGCGATAGCCTACCATCTTGGCATCGGTGGCAAGATAATATTCGCGCCCGGGAAGCCCCAGCGTCGCCTGGCTGGCGACCGCGCTATATTTGGTCGGGTCCTTGAAATCGGGGTTGATGCCAAGGCCGACCGGACTAGCGTAACCGGGCTGGATGAACAGTGACAGAAGCTGCGCGCGGTTTGTCAGCGCCGCAATCTTCGCCAGATGCGGCTTGAGCGCTGCCGCGCCCATTCGATCGATCGACGCGGTGTCCATGTAGCTGGCGAAGTAATCACCGACCTGTTGGCCGAGCGGACTTCGTTGCGGCGCATTGGCAAGACTCTCGACAATCGCGCGGACATCCTTTTCCGATTGGTCGGATAGCGTCACGAACGGGCCTGCCGAGGCGCGGTCGGGGGCGATCGCCGTCGTGCGATCCCAGCTGCCGTTGACGAAGCTCCAGAAGTCGTCGCCTGGTTTGACCGCGCGGTCCATCGCCGCAGGGTCGTAGCCCCAGGCGCCATAGACCGGCTTGACCTGCGAAAAAGCGGGAGTGGCGAGCGCCATTGCGGCTACGGCGGCAAGCAGCGGAAAGCGAAGCGTCATGGGCAATGGTCCTCGGTCCAAACGAAAGGAGTGAACTAATTGGGCGTGAGACAAGTTGTGCGCAATTTCGATCATCGGTCAACAGGTTAGGCGAAGGGTGGAAACGTCGCTCGTATTAAGCCGAACACAGGCATTCGCTCCGACCGACGAACGCGTTGGTCATCTATTAGGCTACTGGCAATCTGCTCGCGGTACAGATTCGGCTCGAACAGACCAAAATAGAGACTAGTCTGAGCTGCCTAGGTGACGATGGCTAAGACGCAAAACTTTGGCGGAAGGCACCGAAGCCCGATCAACTCCGGTTTCTTGCAAGTCAGGCCAAGCTCCTTCGCGCTCATGAAACTACGACGCTCATCAAGCCTAACAT
>JANMWM010000148.1:0-7663 GCA_031394005.1 Sphingomonas sp. | reverse complement strand
TCGGCGATGACGGCGATGACAGCTTCCGGCTCGCGCCGAAGACCGATAGTGATCAGGCTGTGCGCGGGGGTGTGAACCAGCGCATTTTCGACGAGATTGTTGAACATCTGCGCCAACAGGTCGCCATCGCCGTCGATCGCTATGTCGGGCTCGATCGAGAGCCGCAACGCTTTCGCCTGATCCTCGATCGCGGGTTGATACGCCATCGCCACTCGCTCGAGCACGTCGCCAAGGTCGACCCGCTTGAACCGGTCGCTCCCCATCCCAGCCTCGAGCGACCCGATCCGCAGCAGCGCCCGGAACATTCCGAGGACTTCGTCGACCTGGCTGGTGGCGTCATCGATCGCTTGCCGGTGCGTTTCGAGCGAAGGGCTGGCTCGGGTGGCTTCGAGTCGTTGGCGAAGCCTAGTCAGCGGCGTGCGCAGGTCATGCGCGATGTCGGTCGAAACCTGGCGCATCCCGGTCACCAGCGCTTCGATCCGTTCGAGCATCCGGTTGAGATTGGCGGACAGGCGGTCGAACTCGGGCCCCATGCCCATGACGGGCAGCCGTTCAGACAGCCCCCCCAGCATCACGACGTTTGCAGCCGCGTTGATCCGATCGAGGCGCCGGACGAAAATCGAGGCTATCAGATAGCCCGCACAAAGCGCGAGCAGGGTGATGCCGATGCCGCTCCATAGCGCGACCGTGTCGAGCCAGTCGCGCAGTTCAGCCACATCATAACTGTCCGAACCCACCGCCAGAAGCGATCGATCGCGGAGTTCGACGCCATAGGTCCGCATTTGCGAAGTGGCATCGGGTGGGTCGCCGGGACTCGCGCGCTCAGCGGTTTTCACTTCGCCCCATCCCATCGGAGCCCGCGGCAAGTCCCCGGCAATGCGGGCGCCTTCCCGGTCAATCAGCGCATAGCGAAATTCGCGGGCATCGCCTTTTGCCCCGCGAATCGCGTCGACGACCGCCCGGCGGCCCTCGTGCCGATCCTCGCCCTGGAGCCGCCTCGCCTCGGTCACCAACGTGTCGGTGGTGACCTGTTCGGCATAGCGTGAAACCGCGACATCGACGGCGACCACCAAGGCAATCGCGCCGGCGGCAAACAGCACGGCAAAGAACAACGCCAGCCTAAACGCGCCACTACGAAAAATGCTATTCACCAGCGTCGATCCGATAACCCGATCCGCGCACGGTATGGATGAGTTCGCTTGCGAAGCCGCGGTCCACTTTCGAGCGCAGACGGCTCATGTGACTTTCGATGACGTTGGTGCGCGGGTCGAAATGAAACGACCAGACATTTTCGAGCAGCATCGTTCGCGTCACGATCTCGCCGGCGTGCTGCATCAGATATTCGAGCAGCTTGTACTCCTGCGCCTGCAACTCGATGCGCTGGCCGGCTCGGGTCGCGGACCGCTTGAGCCGATCGAGTATGAGATCGGCCACGCACAACGTCGTCACGTCGTCACCAAGCGGCGGACGCCGGCCGAGCGCACTAACGCGGGCCAGCAGTTCGGTCATCGCGAACGGCTTGACCAGATAGTCGTCACCGCCCGCCTCCAGCCCTTCGACGCGATCGTCGACCCCGTCCATCGCGGTAAGGAAGAGCACCGGGGTGCGGACACCCGCAGCGCGCACCGCCTTGACCACGCTCAGCCCGTCGATCGTTGGCACCATGCGATCGATGATCAACACGCCGTAGGTCTCGCCGGTGGCATGGAAGATGGCGTCGCGCCCTTCGCTGCAGGCGTCGACGACATGCCCTGACTGAATCAGACTGCGCACGACATGCTCGCGCGTCGCCGCATCATCTTCGAGCAGCAGGATTTTCATGAACCTGCTCCTTTCGTCCGGTCAGGGGATGCGCCCTTAACGCGCCATCGTCCCTCGCGGGCAAGTTGGGAATAAATTAGGTTGAGGCCATGATGGGCTGATCGTGAAGCGCCTATTGACCTTGTCCAAGGCATTCCGCCTTCGGAGTTGCGTAATGAAAACCATATTCAACTTGGCCGCCATCGCGTCACTGGCAGTCGTCGGCGGCGCCGCGCTTGCGGCTTCCCCCGCCAGCCATGGCTATGTCGGCCAGAAGCTTGTGCCCAAGGCCAGGGTCACGATGACCCAAGCCACCGCGATCGCCTTGAAGGCGCATCCGGGCCGGATTACCGACAAGGAGCTCGAGAACGAAGGCGGGGGCAGCGGACTTCGTTACTCGTTCGATATCGCCAGCGGTGGCAAGACGTTCGAAGTCGGCATCGATGCGAAGACCGGCGCGGTGCTCGAGAACAAGAAAGAGGGCAAGAACCCCGACTGATCTTTTCCGGCGCTTGAAGAGGCCCGGAAGCGTTCGCGTTTCCGGGCTTTTTCGTTGTGCCATACGCTTGGTCGGGGCTAGCGAGAATGATTTCGTCGAGCGCGTTGGCGCCGGGGCGCGGGGTTGCTGCCGCAAGGCGGGAGCCGAAGCGCCTAGCTCAACGCACAAACCCTTCCCGTGCAGCGGGTTCGTTCATCGGCCAAAGCGAGTGTTCAGTCGCGTTCACCAGCGGGCGTGAGCGTCGCGGCAATCCCGAGGAACCGCGTACCGAGCGGGCCCGAAGCCAGCGCTTCGATCCGCCCGCCGCGCGCGTGGTCGGGGATGAAACTGACCGCGGCGACATCGATCACCGGCTTGCCGCGGCGTTGCAACGCCCCGTTGAGTGGCTTGAGGTCGCTGGCCTGGAGCGCAGCGAACTCGCCCTCGACGTCTGTCAGTTCGCGTTCGAGCGCCGCGACCCGTGCGAGCTGATAGTTGGTCGGCGCGCCCTCGCTGCCGGTAATCGCGCCGTAGACGGTGTCGGTATGCTCACGCAGCCGCTCCTCGCCGGTGATCGCTCCGCCCTCGGTGGTCGCGGCGATCTCCTTGCGCAGCACATCGCCGCGCGCCGCGATCTTTTCCGCCAGCGCACGGGTCGTGGCCGGCAAGGCCTTGTCGTCGGCGATCTTCTCCGCCTCCTCGCGCGCCGCAGCGATCCTGGCGGCAAGCGTGCTCATCCGGGCAAACAGGGCCTTGGTCCGCTCGGCCGCGTCAAATTGCGCCTTGCGGTCGGCCAGCGTGTAGGTCGCGCGCCGATCGAGGGTCACGTCGAGTGGCATCGTGGTGGCCACACCATTTTTGGTGATTCGAACGGTGTAGCGGCCGGGCATGACCTGCTCGCCCTGGGTTGAGGAACCGGCGATCGAGGCCGCCGGGGGAACCTGGGGCGGCTTGGTCTGCATTGAGCAGCTGATCCGGTTGAGCCCCTTGCGTCGCGAGGCTGGCAGTTCGTCGACGAGCGCGTCGTTCGGGTCGAGCACCTCAACTTTCATTCGGCCGATGACGTGGCGGGTGCGCTGATAATAGCTGATCTTCGCGCCGACCGGGAGGTTCTGACCTGCGTACATTGCGTCGCCCTCGGTCCATCCGCCATTACCGCGCATACGCTGCTCAACTGGACGGGAGGGGATCAACTTAAGGTCGCTGACGAGCGTGGCGGGATCGAGATTGCGCAAGGGCGAGATGTCGTCGACAATCCAGATGCCGTGGCCGTGGGTTACCAGCACCATGTCGTCGTCGCGCGTCTGAAAGACGATGTCGCG
Source organism: Sphingomonas sp. (assembly GCA_031394005.1). Lineage (GTDB taxonomy): Bacteria > Pseudomonadota > Alphaproteobacteria > Sphingomonadales > Sphingomonadaceae > Sphingomicrobium. The sequence goes on along the minus strand of JANMWM010000148.1, from coordinate 4,063 downwards.
CACCGCCACGTCGGGGGAGCCGGTCGGGCGGAACCGCGCCCGGCTTGCACCGCGATCAAGCGAGGTGAACAGACCCTTTTCGGTGCCGAGAAACAGAATGTTGCGGTTCTTGGGGTCTTCCTTGATGACCTAGGTGTAGCTCGCTACCTGACCGAGCGCCGACACTTAAGCGTCCATTCCGGCCTGCTGGGGGACGGACTGATGGACCTGATCGACAGCGGCTGCGTCGATCTCGCGGTGGTCGGAACGGCGATCGGAACTGCCGCCCTATATGGCCGCCTGAGCCATCCTGCGCTCGACTTCCGGCCGGTATCGATCACTCACGGCCCTCGCAAACTCGCCGCGATCGACCGGTTCGTCACGGTCAACTCCGCCTAACAGGTCGACTTGTTCGGCCAAGTCTAGGCCGAATGGAGCGACGACGGATTCATGTTCGGGCCCGGCGGTGCAACCGACTTTGCGCGCGGCGCGCGAGCCGGCGGCGGCGTTCGGATCATTGCTCTTCCGGCATCGGCGGGCGAGAATAGCAGAATCGTGCCGGCCGGTAAGGGTCGAGGTCCGGTCTCGCTGTCGCGCTTCGACATCGACATCGTCGTGACAGAGCACGGCGCCGCGGACCTGCAAGGCTTGTCGCATCCCGCCCGGGCCGCCGCGCTCATCGGGGTAGGGTCGCCATCCCATCAATCAAGACTGCAAAATACGTGAGCCGACTAACGGAGCACCTCTGCGTAACCGGTCAAAACCTGCGCCAGCGCTAACGTTGGATACATTCCGTATTGATAGCTTTGGCATGAAGCCGGGCGATTCTGAATGACCGCTAAGCGCACAGCGCTATCGAGGAACCGACTCTCAGCTTTCGGCCCTATTCTGTTAAAAAAATCCGCGATCGGCCACGTCGACGGTCGAGCACGGTACAGTGTGAAATAAAGTTCTAAGATTTGCTGACGGTGACGCCGCCAGCGCAAAAAGAGATAGCGGCTATAGGACGATCTTCTAATTTGCGCGGGTCCTGTTTGGGTGGGACTGCGAAAACCGAGTTTTTCAATACAATAGGCCCAGTTGCAGCCGTTTACGTCGAGCCGGCAAAAGGCTGACAGCTGCCGTCGCACTCGTCAATACGAGGGCGGCCCCAGTCATGACTAGGGCCGCCAAGCAATTCACAACTAGATCAAGTTTTAGCAACCACGATACGGATTGTAGCGATGGTGGCGAACCCGTAGCGGCCTCGCGTCCGCCATAGCGAAAAAGCCGAGCGAATGACCGACGCGTTCGCTATGGGCGAGCGATGCAGTCCGACATCGAGATTTCGCGCAGCGCGACGCTGCTTCCCATCGCCGACATTGCCGCCCGCCTCGGTCTGCCCGAGGTGGCGGTCGAGCCCTACGGGCGACACAAGGCCAAGATCGATGTGGGCGCGGTACCGGTGGGGGCCAAGCCGGGGCGGCTGGTGCTGGTCACGGCGATCAACCCCACCGCAGCCGGGGAGGGCAAGACAACGACCTCGGTCGGGCTGGCGGATGCGCTGAACCGGATCGGGAAGCGCGCGGTACTGGCGCTGCGCGAGCCGTCGCTCGGGCCCTGCTTCGGGTCGAAAGGCGGGGCGACCGGCGGGGGCTATGCGCAGGTCGTACCGATGGAGGATATCAACCTCCATTTCACCGGCGATTTCCATGCGATCACCTCGGCGCATAACCTGCTCGCAGCGATGGTCGACAATCATATCCATTGGGGCAATGCGCTCGACATCGACGTGCGGCGGGTGACGTGGCGGCGGGTGATTGACATGAACGACCGCGCGCTTCGCGACATTGTTCAGTCGATCGGCGGACCGGCCAACGGCTTCCCGCGCGAGAGCGGTTTCGACATTACTGTGGCGAGCGAGGTGATGGCGATATTGTGCCTGGCGCGGGATCTCGAGGATCTGGAGGAGCGGCTGGGGCGGATCGTGGTCGCCGAGACGCGCAACCGGCGGCCGTTGACGGCGCGCGATCTCAAGGCCGACGGGGCGATGGCGGTGCTGCTCAAACAGGCGATCAAGCCCAACCTGGTGCAGACGCTGGAAGGGACGCCGGCGATCATCCACGGCGGGCCGTTCGCCAATATTGCGCACGGCTGCAATTCGGTGATCGCGACGCGGACGGCGCTGGGGTTGGGCGAGTATGTCGTGACCGAAGCGGGGTTCGGGGCGGACCTGGGAGCGGAGAAATTCTTCGACATCAAGTGCCGGCAGGCGGGGCTCTACCCCGATGCCGCGGTGATCGTGGCGACGGTGCGAGCGCTCAAGATGAATGGCGGAGTGGCCAAGGGAGATCTGGCCCAAGAGGATGTCGAGGCGGTGCGGCGGGGGACTGCGAACTTGGTGCGACATCTCGAGAATGTGCGACAGTTCGGGGTGCCGGCGGTGGTCGCGATCAATCATTTCGCCGGTGATAGCGACGCCGAGATCGAGGTAATCGAGGCGGCGGCCGCGATTCACGGAACGCGGGCAATTGTTTGCACACACTGGGCCGAGGGCGGGCGCGGGGCGGAGGCATTGGCGCAGGCCGTAGTGGAGATCGCGGAGAGCGGGAGTGGACAGTTCGCGCCACTCTATGACGACGAGCTGTCGCTATTTGATAAGATCAACGCCGTCGCGACGCGCATCTATCGCGCCAAGGTAGCGGTCGCTGCGCCGAGCGTGCTGGCGCAGCTCAAGCGCTGGCAGGAGGCGGGACATGGCCGCCTGCCGGTGTGCATGGCCAAAACCCAGTACAGCTTCTCGACCGACCCCGCGCTGCTCGGGGCGCCGACCGGGCATGTGGTGCAGGTTCGCGAGGTTCGGCTGGCGGCGGGGGCGGGGTTCGTGGTGGCGATCTGTGGCGACCTGATGACTATGCCGGGCCTGCCGCGCGTACCGGCGGCGGAAGGGATGCGGCTCGACGCCGAAGGGCGCGTGCAGGGGTTGTCGTAAGGGCCCGGTCAGACGTTCGAACTGAACCGGTCGACCGGTTGTCTGCTGCACTATGATGGCGCGCGTTCTTACCTCAGAATCTGAAACAAGTTCGTCTGTTTGGATTTTCATCAGATCGCAGCCGCGAAGCTTGCTGTCGATTGCCAGATAGGAGAGGGCGCGGTCACGCAAACGACCATTGCGGTCCAAAAGAAGCGGATCGCCCAAATCTGCTCCTGGGTCAGAGGTCGTTTCGTGCCGACAGTTTTGCCGGCATTCTATGCCGTGCGGCCTTGCATTGCAGGATCAAATTCAGAGTAGCCCATATTTACTCTCCTCGGCCATTATTAGCCGATGGAGGAACGCTACGGTGCAGGCCGCTGATGGCCGGTAGCGGCCGGTCCGCTTTCGGGCGCGAAGCAAGGAATGTGCAGGGCGGTGACAAAGCAGACCACAGGAGCGTGTGAACGTCATGATATCGTCTCCGTTTCGGGTGCGGCGCGGTAACGAGCGGGGGCTGTCGCTGTTCCAGAATCGCTCGATGCAACAGGAATTGCATACGCTCGTTATATTCCCGAAGGAAATTTGGAATGGTCAAATTTACAGACAAGGCCAAAGGTGCTGTCAATAAAGCGGCAGTCGGCGCGGTGGCAGGCCATTTTGCTCATCACCACGGAATGGCCGGGGCGACGGCAGGATGTGCCGTAGGCCACCATTATGCAAACCGTCACATGCACCGTATGTGATATCGAGTGGCGACGCGACGCGATGGTACGCCGCGCTCCCTTTAATGCCTGAACAATGACGCCGGGGGCGCCGTCAGTCGGGGAAGGATCGCCAATGTTTAATGCTGTTCGATTTGGTATCCCGATCAAAAACACATTCGCCCGACGCAGATGACGGTCGGCTGTCGCGACGTGAACTTCAAATAGCGACACACGTGAGCATCGGCCGACTGGGAAGCAGCACCCCACGCTCGCTCCGCTGTTTGTCGGTTTTTCCCTGCGCTTCCACTAGTGCGCTTAGTGCCCCCTTGCACCTCTCCCTTGATGGGAATGAATGGGGTACCCCCAAGGCACCTTGCAGCTCATACTTCACCGCTTTAGGAACTGGTGCCACGTCAGCGCGGGTACG
>JANMWM010000125.1:0-8110 GCA_031394005.1 Sphingomonas sp. | reverse complement strand
GAGATCCTCAACGCCGCAGCGTCGATCCATAACAAGGCAAAAGAACTGGCTGCTTAATCGCCTTTTCCGCGAAAGCGGGGGTTCGACTGTACACGATTCGAAAAAGGGCGCGCCCGTCAAACGACGCGCCTTTTTTTTGTGTTGCTGTTCGATGTGAAGCAGCATTGCTGGCTGGGGGGGGCAAGGGCCACGCCACCGGCACCGCCGACATCGGGATTCTCGGTTCGGGCGACGTCACCCTGATCGGCGGCGCCGAGTGCAGGATTTCGAAGACCGGCTCGGGTAAAGTCCACTGCTCATGGCCATGCACACGCTTCGTTAACCATGGTCGGCGAGGATGGGATGATGAACAGGACCCTCCTCGCCGCATTGTGTGCGCTTGCTGCCACTGCCACCGCTACCGCCTCCGCTCCCGTCGACGCGGCGACGCGCAATTTCGCGATCACTTCGTTCGATCGCGTCCGCATCGACGGCCCCTACAAGGTCCATCTCGCCACTGGGATCGCCCCTTTCGCCAGCGCCACCGGATCGGCCCAGGCACTCGACGGACTGGCGATCGACGTCCAGGGGCGCACCCTCGTCGTCCACGTCAACCGCAGCGCGTGGGGCGGCTTCTCGAGCCAGTCTCCGGGCCCCGTGACGATCAGCCTTGGCACCCACGACCTCGCCGCCGCCTGGCTTAACGGCTCGGGCAGCCTCGCCATCGACCGCGTTTCGGGTCTCGGCTTCGACCTCTCGGTTCAGGGCTCGGGCCTCGTCAGCATCGACCAAGTCAGCGTCGATCAATTCCGCATCGGCCTTGGCGGAGCCGCCTCTGCGCGCCTCGCCGGAACCGCTCTTCGCCTCAACGCCACGATTCGCGGCGGCTCGTCGCTCGACGCTGCTGCGCTGCAGATGAAGGACATAACGGTCAGCGCCGAAGGCCCTGCAATCGTCAAGGGCGCGGTTAGCGGTACCGCCAAGGTAGACGCGTTCGGGGTCGCGGCGGTTACCCTCACCGGCTCCCCAGCCTGCATCGTGAAGACGCAAGGCTCCTCGACCGTCGAAGGCTGCCGCGAGGCGCGCTAAGGAAAAGAGGCGGTTGCACGGGCCAAGCCGGCAACCGCCTCCTCTTATTCACCGCTAACCAGACTTACTGATAATCGGCAGTTAGGTCGAGCGAGGCGCTGTACAGGCCGTTCGGCTGATTGGCGGCGATCACGAAGTAACCGCCGACCCCGACCGTAAAGGCCTGCGTCGCGTCAATTGTCCGGGTTGCACCGCCACTGTCCAGCCTCAACCCAGTCACCTTCAGGATGTTGGCCGCGTTCGTCGTGCTGATCAACAGCGTCGGCGCCGAAAGCGCGAGCAACACCGGCTGGCCGGACTGGCCAGCCCCCTGGAACACGCCGCGGTTGCCCGGGTAATTGGGGGCGCCGATGACGCCACCACCCACGGAGCGGCTGCCGGTATCGGCATTGATCGTCACGGTGCCGGGGGCTGAGCTGCCGATAACGGTGCCGAAGTCGAGGTTCCTGACTTTGGTCAAAGTGAGTGGCTGGAGGACCACTCCGAGGACTTCGGCGGTCGTTTGCGCTTAAACAGTCGCTGCAAAGACCGAAGTGGCGACGGCAAGAGTGGCGGCAAGGGCCGAGAAGCTTAGGATCAGGTTTATCTGGCAGGTCCCCACGAACCTGTTTCGAGAATGCGCTCAGTGCCGAGGCGGGCCTCAAGACGAAGACAAGGGATGTGGTTCGCAAAATCTAAATCATGTTCGGTAGCCATGAAGTGCCGCGCAATTCCCGCGCACTTGAGACCTACACGAGCAGCAGTTTGACCAGCTTGCCGTAAAGCGACGGCGGTAACAGTCCCAGCCCACTTTCGTCACCACCTTGTGTGCCGGGCGCGTCGTCGGGCTCGAGGTAACGCCACCCTTGGTGCGCCCTCTTGGGTACGGCGGGCAGGACGATTAGCTGGTCGCTGCAGACGATGTCGATCCGCCCATCGCTGCGGTCGTCGATCCGGACGATCTCGTTGCACGCGACGATGCGGTGCTTGACGATCCAGTGGAGCGACCCGCCGACCAGTTCGGCGCCGCGCTTGGGCCGCATCCGCGTCGGCACGCGCACCTCGCCGCCCGACGCTCGGCGGGCGAGGCGGTTGCCCAGCGCCTCGATGCTGGCGCAGCCAACGGCAGTCTTGGTCAGGTGAAGCGGCACAGTTCGCCAGATGCGCGGAATCGGTCTAGAATTCAACGCGCTTGCACTCAGCCCGCCAGCCCGGCCAGCTGCGCCAGCCCGAGGAAGTTGAAAAACCCCATCGCGTCCGTCATCATTGTCACGAATACCGCCGACGACACCGCCGGATCGATCCGCGCTTTCTCCAGCGCGATCGGGATCAGAATCCCCGACAGGCCGGCGACGAGATTTTTGATGATCATCGCCGCGCCCATCACCAGTCCGAGCGGGACGTTATGATAGATCAGGATTGTCCCTCCGCCGGTGATCAGCGCCAACGCGAGTCCATTGCTAGCGCGATGACCAGCTAGCGCCGGATCATCATCACCGTGTTTGAGCTGGTCAGCTGGTTGGTTGCCAGCGCGCGGACCACCACCGCCAGCGTCTGCGTACCAGCATTGCCGCCCATTCCCGAAGTAATGCCCATCAGCACAGCCAGCATAGTGAGTTTCGAAATTTCCGCTTCAAACCCGCCGACCACCGCCGCTGCCCGGATCGCCGTGCCGAGGTTAATCACCAGCCATGTCAGCCGCGTGCGGATGGTCAGGTGGACCGGCTCGTTGATGTCGCCATCGCCCGCGCCCGATAGCAGCAACACGTCCTCGCCGGCTTCCTCCTGGATGATGTGGACGATGTCGTCGACGGTAATCATCCCGACCAGCCGCCTGCTCGGGTCGATCACCGCGGCCGAGATCAATGCGTATTTCTGGATGCGCAGCGCGACTTCCTCCTGGTCCATGCTCAGCGGGATCAGCGTCGGGTCGTCCAGCATGATGTCGGCGACGCGACGAACACTTCCCAGAAATCGGTCGCCAGCTCGTCGCCCGAGCAGAGATAGTCGATCACCTGGCCGACGGTCCAATGTTTGGGCACCATGATCAGGTCGCGCTGCATCAGCCACCCGGCCGACTCCTGAGGATAGCTCAGCGCCTGCTCGATCGCGGCGCCGTCGTCGGGCTCCATCGCGCGCAGCACCGCGCGCTGCTCGTCGTCCTCCAGATCCTCGAGCAGCGCGACCGCGTCGTCGGTGTTGAGCTGGCCGGCGAAATCGGCGAGCTGCTGCGGCTCCATCTCGTCGATCAGCGTCTCGCGGACGTGCTCGTTCATCTCCGCCAGCACGTCGACGTCGACGATCCCGGCCAGCGCCGCGACCAGCCCGTCGCGCTCGTCGGCCCGCGCCAGCTCGATCAGGTCGGCAATGTCGGCGGGGTGGAGCGGTTCGACCAGCGCGCGCGGTCGCGTCGTCGCCGGCTTCGACCGCGTCGAGCATCTTCTCGACGAATTAGGGCCTCAGCCGGTCTTCGTGGTCCATGATGCCGGCGTCGTCGTCAAGCGCGGTGAGGGTGAGGTCGCTCTCGCTCATCCTGGCTGCCCCCTAATGCCGCGGTCCCGCTCCTCAATGGCGGCCCGCGCACTGGCGCAACCCGCGTGCGCCCCCTACATGCCCGCCAACCTTTCAACCTCGACCTTCAAACCGGAGACCCGCATGGCCGACGCCAACACGCTGACTTTCACCCTCTCGAGCGGTGGCGACGTCGTCATCAAGCTTCGCCCCGACCTCGCCCCCGGTCACGTCGAGCGCATCGCCAAGCTGGCGCGCGAGGGCTTTTATGACGGGGTCAAGTTCCACCGCGTCATTCACGGCTTCATGGCGCAGGGCGGCGATCCGACCGGCACCGGCAGCGGCGGCAGCGAGATGCCCGACCTCAAGGCCGAATTCAGCGCCGAGCCGCATGTCCGCGGCACCTGCTCGATGGCGCGCACCGCCAATCCGGACAGCGCTAACAGCCAGTTCTTTGTCTGCTTCGACGACGCCCGCTTCCTCGACAAGCAGTACACCGTGTGGGGCAATGTCGAGAGCGGCATGGAGCATGTCGACGCACTGCCCAAGGGCGAACCGCCGCGCGAGCCGGGCAAGATCGTCACGGCCACAGTCGCCTGACGATGGCGCGTTTGATCCGCGCTGCGTGGAACTTCGCATGACACCCGTCGCGCTCATTACCGGCGCGTCCGCCGGGCTGGGTGTCGACTTCGCCCGACAGCTGGCGGCCAAGGGCTATCGGCTGGTTCTGGTCGCGCGGCGCAAGGATCGGCTCGATGCGCTGGCGGCCGAGCTCGGCCACGCCCGCGCGGTCGCCTGCGACCTAGGCGCGCCGGGCGCGGTGGCCGAGCTGATGGCCGACATCAGGGCGGCGGGCGAGACCGTTTCCGTGCTGGTCAACAATGCCGGCTTCGGCCTCGGCGGCAAGTTTGCGATCCTCAACGGCGCGCGCCAGCGGTCGATGATCGACCTCAATTGTGGCGCGCTGACCGAACTCGCTCACGCCGTCCTGCCCGACATGCTGGCGAAAAAGAAGGGCGCGATCCTCAACGTCGCTTCGACCGCGGCATTCCAGCCGGGACCGGGAATGGCAGTCTATTTCGCGACCAAGGCGTTCGTTCTGTCGTTCACCGAGGCGCTCCACGAGGAGCTTCGCGACCAAGGAATAAGGGTTACCGCGCTTTGCCCCGGTCCGACCGCGACCGAATTCGGCGAGGTCGCGGGCTTCGGCAAAGCCAGTGCGTTCGAGAAAATCGCCGCCACCTCGGAAGTGGTCGTCCGCGCCGGGCTCGACGGGCTCGAGGCCGGCAAGGCGATCGTCGTTCCCGGCCTGCTGAACAAGGTCGGCGTCCAGGGCCACCGCCTGCTCCCCCGCGGCCTGCTCCGCCGCGTCGCCGGCATGGTGAAGATGTAAGTAGTAAAAAAAGACAAAGGTGAGGATTTCGCACTTGCACAATTCGTGGTGCAGTGCGATAAAAGTCTTGCCTTTCGAGGCATCCTCTCCTGAAAACTTTCAACGGGCCGGGTGGCAACACCCGGCCTCTTTTTTGTCTCCGATTGTTTCAGGTCGCCGGCAACGGACGGCAAAACGCCCGCCGGGTTAAGCCGACGGGCGCTGATCGACGCTTCATGCAAGACCACCTAAGCGAAAATCAGAAGCTTGCGCTGACCGATCCGACCACTGCCGTCTTTGCAGCACGGTGAAAATCGGTCGTGCCGTAAAACGTGTCGAACCGCTGCGTGTCGCTGCGCGAGAGGTCGGTCCCAACGAGCGAAAGGTCGAACAGCAGCGCCTTCCACTTGTAGCTCGCGCCAACGGTGTAATCGAGATAGCTGTGACCCGCGAAGTCGAGCCCGCCGGCGGTGTGGCCGAGGTGGCTATGGACGAGGAAGGGCGTGTTCGCCGGTGCGAAGCCCAGTTCACCGTAGCCATAAACATTGTACCGCGTTGGCGTGGCGAAGTTGCGGAAATACGCCTGCTTTGGCGCGTAGTTGATCCCAACCTTGGTAGTCACGGGACCGAACGGCTTGGCGAGATCAGCGTAGACTTCATAATAATTCTCGCTGATCCCGACGGCCTTCCTGCTCCCCGGGTATAGATAGCCGTAAACGCCCGCATCGGCCGTCACCCCGCTGCTGCCCAGCGCATGGGCGTATCCGCCGTACACGTCGATTTCGGTCCCGCCGAGATTGACCGCGTCATTGGCACTCGCGCTCGATCCCCACACCGAGGCGTAGAACCCCGACGAGTGGGTAACCGTGAATGATCCCTGGACGACCGGCCGGTTGTCCGACTGCGAAATACCGCGGAAGCGATATTGCGACCATACGCCCGCTGATCCGGTGATCGTGAAGGCCGGAGTCGGTGCCGGCGCGGCGACCACTGGCGAGGCAGCATTCGGCGGCGACGGCGTTTCCTGTGCCGATGCAGCGCCAGCGGACAGGCCGGCAAGCGCCGCGGCCGCAATCGTGAACTTGTTCATCGTCGGGTCCCCTGAAAAGTTGACCCTCTCCCGCGCCGGAATCCCGCTTCTCTTGTCAGAGCGGCGTCCCGTGTGACCAGACAGCAATGTGACACATTGCTGCGCCGCACAATGGGATCCCGTCGCTAAACGGCCCTCGGCGACGTCAAATGTTCACCGACCAGCTTGGCGCACTCGCGCCCCTCGCGGATCGCCCACACCACGAGCGACTGCCCGCGCCGCATGTCGCCGCACGCGAACACGTTTTCGCGGCTGGTCTTGTAAGACTGGCGGTCGATCATCGCATCGGCCTTGCCGAGCACCCCTTCCTCGGTGGAACCGAGGAAACCCATCGCCAGCAGAACGAGGTCGGCGGGAATCTGCACCTGCTCACCATCACGCTCGACGATCAAGGAACGCACCTCGCCGCCCTCCGCAATCGCATCGCGCGTCGCGGCCGAGAACATGCGCTCGACCCCCTCTTCCTGTGAGGTCGAGGTGCGCAACTTCAACGGCCAGTGCGGCCACACCAGCTCCTTATTCTCGCGCACCGGCGGTTCGGGCATGATCTCCAATTGCGTGACCGACGCCGCGCCTTGGCGGTTCGACGTGCCGATACAGTCGGAGCCAGTATCGCCTCCACCGATCACAACGACATGCTTGCCGGTGGCGGACAACTCCTCGCCTTCGATCGGCAGTCCGGCCTGACGGCGGTTCGATTGCGTCAAAAAATCCATCGCAAAGTGGATATTGCTCGCGCCACGCTGCGGAATATCGAGATCGCGCGGCCACTCCGCGCCACCCGCCAGCACCATCACGTCATAATCGTCGAGAATGCGGTCGACCGAAACGGTCACGCCGATCTCCATGCCGGTGCGGAAGATCACCCCTTCCGCCTCCATCTGCGTGACCCGCCGGTCGATCAGCGCGCGGTCCATCTTGAAGTCGGGAATGCCATAGCGGAGCAGCCCGCCGATGCGGTCATTCTTCTCGAATACCGTCGGCGCATGCCCCATCCGCGCCATCTGCTGCGCGCACGCGAGGCCGGCTGGTCCCGACCCGACGATCGCAATCCGCTTGCCCGTCCCGCGGGCAGCAACCTGGGGTTTGATCCACCCCTCCTGCCAGCCCTTGTCGACAATCGCGCATTCGATCGTCTTGATCGTCACCGGCACGTCGTCGAGGTTCAACGTACACGCCGCCTCGCACGGCGCCGGGCACACGCGGCCGGTGAACTCGGGGAAATTATTGGTCCGGTGCAGCCGCTCGCTCGCCGTCTTCCAGTCGAGGTCACTGACGAGGCTATTCCAGTCGGGAATGAGGTTCCCGACCGGGCACGCCGTATGGCAAAACGGCACCCCGCAATCCATACAGCGCGTCGCCTGCACCGCGACCTCCTGCTCGGGCAGCGGCAGAACATATTCCTTATAGTCGTTCAGCCGCTCGGCGATCGGCCGCACCGGCCGGTCGTGCCGCTCGATGGTGAGGAATCCGGTCGGGTCGGTCATGCCGCGAGATCCTGCTTGGCCAATAGCGCCTCGAGCGCGCGACGATAATCGGTCGGCATGACGAGCAGGAACTTGCCCAATGCCTTGTCCCAGTCGGCGAGCAGATCGGACGCCCGCTTGCTCCCGGTGCGATTACGGTGCGCCTCGACCAGGGCCTTGAGCGTGGCTGGGTCTTCCACCGCTCCAAGCCCGACACTCGCCATGTTGCACTGTGCCTTGAAGGTCCCCTCGGGGTCATAGACCAGCGCGATCCCGCCCGACATTCCGGCCGCGAAGTTGCGCCCGACCCTGCCCAGCACGACCACCGTCCCGCCGGTCATATATTCGCAGCCATGATCGCCGATTCCCTCGACCACCGCGCTCGCGCCCGAATTGCGCACCGCGAACCGCTCCCCGGCCATGCCGTTGAAATACGCCTCGCCTGCAGTCGCGCCGTACAAACACGTGTTGCCGACGATGATATTGGCGCTTGCGATGCGCGGCGCGCCCCCGGGCTGGCGGACGACGATCCGTCCCCCTGACAAGCCCTTGCCGCAATAGTCGTTGGCATCGCCGCTGACCTCGACCGTGAACCCCTCGACCAGGAACGCGCCAAGGCTTTGC
>JANMWM010000124.1:0-4532 GCA_031394005.1 Sphingomonas sp. | reverse complement strand
TTCGGCTACAACATGATCATCTTCCTGACCGCGCTGCAGACGACCTCGGCCGACTTATACGAGGCCGCGCGGATCGACGGCGCCGGCTGGTTGACGCAGTTTCGCCACGTCACCCTCCCCGCGATCGGCCCGACCCTGTTGCTGGTCAGCATCCTGAGCATCGCCGGCTTTTTCCAGATCTTCGCCGAGCCTATGTCATGACCCTCGGCGGCCCGGCGCAGAGCACCGTCACCGTGCTCTATTTTATGTACGAGGAAGGGTTCAAATGGTGGAACCTCGGGGCGGCTTCGGCCGTCGCGGTGATCCTGTTCGTGATGATCCTAATCGTAACGCTGATCCAATTGCGCCTTACTCGTGAAAAGAACGCCGCATGAAGCCTGGCGCCATCTTCCTCAATATCGGCGCTGCGCTGGTTGCGCTGCTGGTCCTCTCGCCATTGCTGTGGATGGTTGCCGTGTCGGTGATGGCGACCGGCGAGGCGGCGAGCTTTCCACCGCCGATCCTGCCGAGCGCGCCGACCTTCGAGCATTACCGTACCCTGTTCGTCGACTATGGCATCGGCCGCTACCTCGCGAACAGCGCGCTGCTCGCTAGCCTCGCGACGATCCTCGCGTTGCTGTTCACGCTGCCCGCCGGCTATGCCTTTGCCAAGCTTCGCTTCCGGGGGCGCGAACGCACCTTCCAGGTGCTGGTCGCGGCGCTCGTCATCCCCGGCCAGATCGGCATGCTGCCACTGTTCCTGCTGCTGAAATCAATTGGGCTGGTCAACAGCTATGCCGGTGCGTTGGTGCCGTGGCTCGCTGGCATTTTCGGCATTTTTCTCGTCCGCCAATATGCCCTGTCGATCCCCGAAGAGATGATCGAGGCTGGCCGCGTTGACGGTGCGTCCGAGTGGCAGATCTTTACCCGTATCGTCCTTCCCACGCTGCGCCCGGTGATCGTCACGCTCGCGTTGTTCGTTTTTCTCGGCAGCTGGAACGATTTCATTTGGCCGCTGATCGTCCTCTCGGACCAGTCGCTCTACACGCTCCCAGTCGCGCTCGCCGCTTTGTCGCGCGAGCATGTCCAGGACAATGAGCTGATGATGGCCGGATCGGTCGTGACGACCATGCCAGTGCTGATCCTGTTCCTTGCGCTGCAGCGCTATTATCTCGGCGGCCTGACCGCAGGCAGCGTCAAGGGGTGAGCCTCGGCCTCGCGCTCGCGGCGCTGATCGCCGCCGCCGGGCCACAACCGCAAATCCTCGACACAATGGACTCGCCCGCCGGCTGGTCGGTGGTCAAGTCCGACGGCCTCGACGCCAGCTTGTCAAACGTCCCCGGCGCAGCAGGCCCGGCCTCCATTGACAAGGCGCTCCGCCTCGACGTCGATTACCACGGCCGCTCGGGCTACGCCGTGATCACCCGCGCACTGCCACTGACTTTCGCCGGCAATTATCGGCTGAGCTTCAAACTTAAAGGAAGCGGCCCGCCCAACCAGTTGCAGGTCAAGCTGGTCGATGCCAGCGGCGATAATGTCTGGTGGTGGGTGCGACCGACCAAACCGCTCCCCGTCGAGTATGAGTCGGTGCGCATCAAAAAGCGCCAGATCGACTTTGCGTGGGGGCCGACGAAGGACCGGACGCTCCATCAGACCGCGCGAATCGAATTTGTCCTCAACGCCGGTGAGGGCGGCAAGGCAAGCTTCACCGTCGACGACCTCGAACTGACCGCACTCCCGCCCGACGACGCGCCGTTTCCCGCGCCGGTCGTCACGGCTTCCTCGGGCGCGAATCCGGGCGCGGCGCTCGACGGCGACCGGACGACCGAGTGGCGTAGCGCGAGCGGCGGCGAGCAGCAGTTGACGGTCGACTTCGGTCGCCCAAAAGAATTTGGCGGCCTCATCCTGCGCTGGGCGCCCGGCGGCGCGGCGACGCGCTATGCGGTCGACCTGTCCGACGATGGCCAGCAATGGACCATCGCGCGCACCGTCACGAGCGGCGACGGCGGCAGTGACCCGCTGCTGATGACCGAATCCGAAGCGCGTTTCGTCCGCCTCCGCATGTCGGGCGGAACGACCTACGCGCTGGCCGAGGTCGAGGTGAAGCCGCTCGCTTTCGGGGTCGACGCCAATGCCTTCATCGGCGCGCTTGCCGCCGAAGCGCCCCGCGGCAGCTTTCCGCGCGGCTTTTCCGAACAGCCCTATTGGACACTTGTCGGGGTCGACGGCGGCGCTGACAGCGCGCTGGTCGGCGAGGACGGGACGGTCGAACTCGGGCTCAAGGGCCCGAGCATCGAGCCGTTCGTGATCGACGATGGCAAGATCATTGGCTGGGCCGATGCTACCGCGACCCAGTCGCTGCGCGACGCCTATTTGCCCATCCCGTCAGTCCGCTGGACCCGCCCTGGCTGGACGCTGACAACGACCAGCTTCGCCGCGGGCGATGCCGCCGTCGCGCAAGTCGTCGCCCGCTACCGCTTGACCAACACCGGCAGCGTCAGGCGCAACCTCACGCTGATGCTCGCGCTGCGCCCGTTTCAGGTCAACGGCCCGCGCCAGTTCCTCAACACCGTCGGTGGCACCACCCCGGTCGCCACGCTAGCGTGGGATGGCACCGCACTTCGCGTCGGCAAGGCCAGCGTCACCCCGTCGCGCGCCCCCGATACGCTCAGCCTGTCCCCGTTTGACTACGGCATCACCCCAGACCGCCTCGCCGCCGAAGCCACCCCGCCAACCCCCCGCGCGGTGGTCGATCCCGCCGCGCTCGCCTCGGGTGCGCTGCTCTACCACTTCGACCTCGGCCCTGGCGAAACCCGCGAAGTGTCGCTCGCCGCGCCGCTGGTCGGCAACCCAGCTCCTCCCCCTTCCGCCGCCGTCGCCGAAGACGCCGCCGCCGCCGCATGGCGCGAAAAGCTCGGCCGCTTCGCCATCACCGTGCCTCCCGCCGGCCAGCCGCTAGTCGACACGCTGCGCACCTCGCTCGCCCACATATTGATGAGCCGCGAAGGCCCGGCGCTCCGCCCGGGCACGCGCAGCTACGCCCGATCGTGGATTCGCGACGGCGCGATGATGTCCGAATCACTGCTCCGATTGGGCCACGACCGCGCCGCCGCCGATTACCTGCGCTGGTACGCACCCAATCAATATGACAACGGCAAAATCCCTTGCTGCGTCGATGCGCGCGGCTCCGATCCAGTCGCGGAAAACGACAGCCACGGCGAGTTCGCTTTCCTCGCCGGGCAAGTCTGGCGCTACGGCCGCGACCAGGCTCTTGCGCGCGCCATCTGGCCGAAAGTCGATGCCGCGCTCGCCTATCAGGAACGCCTCCGCCAGACCGAGCGGAACCTTGCCAATTTCACCCCCGATCGCCGCCCGCGCTACGGCTTAATGCCCCCCTCGATCAGCCACGAAGGCTATTCCGACAAGCCCGCCTACAGCTACTGGGACGACTTTTGGGCGCTCGAGGGTTTCCGCTCGGGCGCTGGGCTCGCCGCCGACCTCGGCGAGGCCGCCGCCGCGGCCCGTTGGCGCGCCGCCGAAGCCGAGCTGCGCGCCGACATCGCCGCCTCGGTCACGGCCGCCGACCACGCCTTCCATATCGATTTCGTCCCCGGCGCCGCCGATCGCGGCGACTTCGACGCGACCTCGACCACGGTCGGCCTCGCCCCCGGTGACGGGGCGACAACGCTCGACCCGCACATCGTCCGCAACACCTTCGAGCGCCAATGGAGAAACTTCGTCGAGCGCCGGGACGGCGGCAAGCCGTGGGTCGACTACACTCCCTACGAGCTGCGCATCGTCGGCGCGTTCGTCCGTCTAGGCTGGCGCGACCGGGTCCAGGCGTTGCTCGATTTCTACTTGGCCGACCGCCGCCCCTTGGCGTGGAACGGATGGGCCGAGGTGGTCGGCCGCCTCCCCCGCGAAATTCGCTTCATCGGCGACATGCCCCACGCGTGGATCAGCTCAGATTACATCCGCAGCGCGCTCGACCTGTTCTATTACGACCGCGCGGCAGACGGAGTACTGGTCCTCGCCGCCGGAATTCCGCCCGCCTGGCTCGGCGCGAAGGGGATCACCATCCACGACATCCGCACGCCCTACGGTTTGCTCGGCTACTCGCTTCGCCAGCGCGGTCGTGATCTGAGCCTGACGCTGTCGGAGACGGCGCGCCCTCCCGGCGGCTTCGTCCTGTCGTGGCCGCTATCGACCAAGCCGCCGGCCACCGCCTGGATCGACGGCCGCATCGTTCACCTGCGCGACCGCGAACTTCGCATCCCGGCAACCGCGCGGAAGGTCGTGTTACAGCGCCCCTGACGCCGAATTTCTACGCTGTGCGGCCCCGTGCCGCGCAAAGGCGATCCCCTCCGAATCGAACAGATAGGCCGCCGCCGCATCGGCCTTGAGCCGGATCTTGTCCCCCATCGCCAGGTGCGTGCCGCCGGGCAGCTGCACCGTCAGGCCGGCATCGCCAGCGTCGACATAGGCAAACGTTACCCCGCCAAGTTCCTCGACGAAGCGCACCTCGACGCCAACGCTGTTGGCACCGTCGGCCA
>JANMWM010000090.1:0-8436 GCA_031394005.1 Sphingomonas sp. | reverse complement strand
AACGCAGATTTCGCACGGCTTGGCGGGATTCACCGCAACAGCTTCATTCGCTCGCCCGAACTACTCGACGCCACCCTGCGCCTGAAATCGCGCCCCAGCATCCGCTTCGCCGGGCAGATCACCGGCTGCGAGGGCTATATTGAAAGCGCCGCGATCGGGCTGCTCGCCGCGCGCTTTGCGATCGCCGAGGTGCGCGGGGAAGCGCTCCCCCCGCCCCCGCTCATGACCGCGCTTGGAGCCCTGCTTGGCCACCTCACCGGCGGCGCGGTCGTCGAAACCTATCAGCCGATGAACGTCAATTTCGGACTGATGCCCCCACTCGTCGGCAAGCCAAGAAAAGCCGATCGCAAGCAGGCCTACACCGACCGCGCGCGCGCCGCGCTGGCTGAGTGGCTCGCCCCGGAACGCGTCACTGACCTTGCTTGATTCTTCCTCGAACGGCAGCGTGCCCGCCATCGACATCAGCAATTCCCGAATCTCGCGCGGCAGGTAGCGAGCCAGCGCAACGGCGACTTCATGCTGCCCCTCGACCCCGCCACCGCGCATCCGCACATACCCCATCGATCAGCCCGGAAAAATGCGCTGACGGACGGTCCGCTCGTCGCGAACTTCCATTTCGTAATGGCGTTCGTCGGTAGCGAGCCGCAATAGCACGCAGTCGATCATATCGGCCGGCCCTTCGATCGTCTGCGTGAATGCGGCGCCGTTGAACATCAGCAAGCCGGTCAGTGCCTCGCGCGAGTTGTTGCGGCGCGACGTTTGCAAGACCGAATCAAGCTGGCGCGGCTGTAGCGCGCACGAGGCGAGGCTCGTGTACGTCGCGACTTTTATCGTCATGCGCCCTCATTATCGGCGCATCTCACGCCAAGGGTCTAACATTGGCATCGAATCGGATGAAGTTTCGGCTAGGGTGCGGTGTCGGTATATTTGGCGGCGGTCAGCGTGTCCAAATGATCGTCGTCGGCGCCCTCGAACTTGTTGATCGCCTTGGCCGCCCACTCGTTGAACGCAAGCTGTCTATTATGGTCGAGGTCGAGCTTCGCGAACGCCTTGTGACGCGGGGCGACCAGCTCTTCCTCGGTGATCTTGCCGTCCTTGTCCTTGTCCGCGCGGCCGAAACGCTTTTCATCGCGCGTTTTTCGAGTCGCCTCAGGTAGCGCCGGAAGCTCGCGGCTGAGCATGGCGAACCGCCCTGTCCCGCGCGGTGCCGCGTCGGCTGTGGGCGCCGCGGGCAGCGCGTTTCGGCTCTCGGCATGCCCCTAGAACAGGAATGCGCCAGTCGTGAGGAGCAGGGTAACCGCACCGCCGACCATGCTTCGAGTCATGTGACCCTTCGTCATTCAGACAGATCCGGCCGCCACGATGCAATGCCTGCACGCCCGCCAGTCAACGACCCCCCGTAATAACCCCGGTCAGCCGATGCGCGATCAGCGCCAGCGCGCGTCCCGGCGTTCCCTCAGGCTCGCCAAGGTCGCGCGCCGCCAGTCGCGCGGCGAGCGTAACCGGGCGCAGGTGGCGCGGTGCTCGGTATCCCGCAAGCGAACCAATGAGTCCGCTCCGTTTCAACGCGAAGTCCCCGGGCCCGCGCCGCATCGCATCGCTAAGCGCAAACAGCGCGCCCGCCTCTGGAAGAATCGCGATCTCGGCCTCGAGTAATTTTGCGGAAATCGCAAACAATCGTTCGCCGCGAAGCGCCACCGCGGTCCCGTCAACCTGCTCCGGCAGGAGCGCCGCCCAGCCTTCCTCGATCGCGGCGACCTGGGCCCCGGTCACGCCGAGCGGCAGCAGTGCTTTTGCCACCGCGCGCAACCGTGGCTCGGGCGGGGCGGGATCGACATCGAGCCGACACAAGGCTTCGCGCCACCACGTCAGCTTGATAGCCGCCAGCGCCGGCTGGCTCGCCCCGGCAATCGCCGCGCCCATCGCCTCGTCGACCGCCCACAGTGCAGCAACCGCCGGCTGAACGCGCAACGGGAAATGGGTCAGCATCAGGGCCCGGTCAGGGCCCCAGGCCACGTCAGCGATAACAGACCGTCCTTGCCGCCGCGACGACATCACCCGCCTTAATCAGCGCCAGCTTCTCGAGATTGGCGGCATAGGGCATCGGCACGTCCTGGTTGGTCACGCGAAGAACCGGCGCGTCTAGGTCGTCGAACCCCTCGGTCATCGCGATCGAGATGATCTCCGACGAAATCGAACAGGTCGGCCAGCCTTCTTCGACGACCACCATCCGGTTGGTCTTCCTGAGGCTCGCGAGTACCGTCACCTTGTCGAGCGGGCGAAGCGTGCGCAGGTCGATGACCTCGGCGTCGATTCCCACTTCGGCAAGTTCGTTGGCCGCCTCGAGCGCCACGGCGACCCCGATCGAATAGCTGACCAGCGTGACGTCCGCGCCCGGCCGAACTACCCGCGCCTTGCCGATCAGGAGGACATAGTCGTCGAGCACGGGCACATCGAAATGCTGGCCGTAAAGCAGCTCATTTTCGAGGAACACGACCGGGTCCTCGGTCCTGATTGCAGCCTTGAGCAACCCCTTGGCATCGGCCGCGCTATATGGCGCGATCACGATCAGTCCGGGCACGCTGGCATACCACGGCGCGTAATTCTGGCTGTGCTGCGCTCCGACGCGCGCCGCCGCGCCATTGGGCCCGCGGAACACGATCGGGCAGCGCATCTGCCCGCCTGACATGTAATTGGTCTTGGCGGCAGAATTGATGATATGGTCAATCGCCTGCATCGCAAAATTGAAGGTCATGAACTCGACGATCGGTCTCAGGCCCCCCATCGCCGCGCCGGTGCCGATCCCGGCGAAGCCATATTCGGTGATCGGCGTGTCGATCACGCGCTTGGGCCCGAACTCCTGGAGCAGCCCCTGCGTGACCTTGTAGGCGCCCTGATATTCGGCGACTTCCTCGCCCATCACGAAGACCCGTGGGTCGCCACGCATCTCCTCGGCCATTGCATCGCGGAGTGCATCGCGGACGGTTGTGGACTTGAGCGCGGTTCCCTCGGGGACTTCAGGCGCGTCGTGAGTTCGCGCGACATCGACAACAAGATCGCGAGCGCCTGATTCCATCTGCTTGGGCGTGGGCGTGCTGCTTTCCTCTTTCCTCGCGGGAGAGGGCGACCCAGCCGCAGGCTGAGCGGGGTGAGGGGCCGGCGAGGCGAGCACGGCCGCCCCCTCACCCCGGCTGGCTTCGCCAGCCTGTCCCTCTCCCGCGAGGGGAGAGGAGCTGGGCGCCTCCCCTTCCCCCGCCATCGTCGCAATCACCGCGCCGACCTTCACTCCGTCGGTCCCCTCGGGAACGAGTATCTTGTCGATCACGCCTTCGTCGACGGCCTCGAACTCCATCGTCGCCTTGTCGGTCTCGATCTCGGCCAGGATGTCCCCCGATTTGACCGAGTCCCCTTCCTTGACCAGCCATTTCGCCAGCGTCCCCTCTTCCATCGTCGGCGACAGCGCGGGCATCTTAAGTTCCATGCCCATCAGTAGGACTCCACCAGCACGTCGGAATATAACTCGCCCGGCTCGGGCTCGGGCGCTTCCTCGGCGTACTTAGCCGCCGCGATGACGAGCGCCTTGATCTCGTTGTCGATCGCTTTCAGCTCCTCCTCGGTCATCCCCATGCCTTCCAGCTCCTTGGCGGCATGGTCGATCGGGTCGCGGTGCTCGCGGTACGAATTGACCTCGTCGCGCGTGCGGTATTTAGCCGGGTCGCTCATCGAGTGACCGCGATAGCGATAGGTCATCAGCTCGAGGATGATCGGTCCCTTGCCTGCTCTGGTCCACGCCAGCGCTTCCTCGGCCGCCCCGCGCACCTCGAGCACGTCCATCCCGTCGACCTGGATACCCGGAATGCGAAAGCTCTCGCCGCGCTTGTAGAACTGGTCCTCGGACGCCGAACGCGCCACTGACGTGCCCATCGCATAGCCATTATTCTCAATCGCGTAGATCACCGGTAGCTTCCACAGCTCGGCCATGTTGAAGCTTTCATATAACTGCCCCTGGTTGGCCGCGCCGTCGCCGAAGTAAGCAAGGAACACCCCGCCATCGCCCGTGTACTGATGCTTGAATGCCAGGCCCGTGCCCAGGCCGACCTGCGCGCCAACGATGCCGTGCCCGCCGTAGAAACCATGCTCAACCGAGAACATGTGCATCGACCCGCCCTTGCCCTTGGAAATGCCGGCGGCGCGTCCGGTCAGCTCGGCCATGATCAGCTTTGGGTTGATGCCATAGGCGAGCATGTGGCCATGGTCGCGATAGCCGGTGATGACGCTGTCCTTGCCGACAGTCATCGCCGACTGAAGCCCGACCGCGACCGCTTCCTGTCCGATATAGAGGTGGCAGAACCCTCCGATCAGACCCAATCCGTACAGCTGCCCGGCGCGCTCCTCGAAGCGGCGGATCAGCAACATCTGCTTATACAGCGCGAGCAACTGCTCCTTGTTCGCCGCAAACCGCGTCGGCTCGGCGGGGCGCTCGCGATTGGGCGTCGGGGCGGGGGGAGCCAGAGCGGCGGCTGCGGAAGCGGCGGCGGGCGGGGACTGGGTTTTTGCGGTTCGCGCCAAAACAGGGCCTTTCGTCAGTCGATCAAGGCCGATCGCTATAGGAGCGCGCGCCAATGCGAGGCAATGCCGCAAGCTCGACTAATACGTATTTTCAACAGGGTGCGTGGACAGCGGCGACGGCTAGTTGAGCGGAACGACCACTTCGTCCGGGCGGACCAGCCCGAGATCGCGGCGGACGAGTTCGTCGGCCATGTCGGGATCGGCCTTGCGCGGATCGAGCAGGTTCGAGCGATGCTTGAGCGCGGCGCGTTGCGCCTCAAGCTGGGCGAGTTCAGTCTTGCGCTCAAGAAAATCGCGATGATAGCCGCCCCACGCGAGCAATCCGTTCGACCCGGCGATGGCGTAACCTGCGAAATTGCCGACAATGATCACCGCCAGCGCAGGCAGCGCCGCGCGTCGCATCATACGGATTGTTTTTGCTCCCCCGCTCATTTGCCTTAAGAATCAGAAACCACGTCCCGTGGCAAGCGCAAACTGCTAGATTCATACGAATAATTTGAAGTTTACGCCGGTCGGTAGGATCGCAGCACCGAAACGCCGGGATATCGCGCCGCGCTCCCCAGTTCCTCCTCGATCCGCAACAGCTGGTTATACTTAGCCGTCCGGTCCGAGCGCGCCAGGCTCCCCGTCTTAATCTGCCCGCACCCCAATGCCACCGCCAAATCGGCAATGGTCGTGTCCTCGGTCTCGCCCGAGCGGTGCGACATCACCGCAGTATAGCCCGAAGTCTGTGCCAGACGGACCGCGGCGATGGTCTCGGTGAGCGTTCCGATCTGGTTGACCTTGACCAGGATGGAGTTGGCAATCCCATCCACGATGCCCTGCGCCAGCCGCTCCTCGTTGGTCACGAACAGGTCGTCGCCGACGAGCTGTACCCGATCGCCGATCCTGTCGGTCAGCGATTTCCAGCCGATCATGTCGTCCTCGCCCATGCCATCCTCGATTGACGCGATCGGATAGGAAGCGGCGAGCTCGGCGAGATAGGTGGCCATCTCTTCGGGCGAGAGCGTGCGCCCCTCCCCCGTCATCGCGTAGGCGCCGTCCTTGAAGAACTCGCTTGAGGCGCAGTCGAGTGCAAGCAGCACGTCGCTCCCGAGCGAATATCCCGCCTGCCCGACCGCCTCTCCGATCAGGTCGAGCGCAGCGCGCGCCGACGCGATGTTGGGTGCGAACCCGCCCTCGTCGCCGACCGCCGTCGACAGCCCCTTCGAGCGAAGCTCGCTTTTCAACGCATGAAATATCTCCGCCCCGCAGCGCAGCGCCTCGGCGAAATTCGGCGCGCCGACGGGCATCACCATGAATTCCTGGAAATCGATCGGATTGTCGGCGTGCGCCCCGCCGTTGAGGATATTCATCATCGGCACCGGGAGCAGCGTCGCCCCCACCCCGCCGACATAACGATAGAGCGGCAAGCCCCGCGCATCCGCCGCCGCCCGCGCCGCCGCCAAGCTGACCCCGAGGATCGCATTCGCGCCCAGCCGCCCTTTATTCGGCGTTCCGTCGAGTTCGATCATCGCCGCGTCGATTTCAGCCTGGTCCTCGGCCTCATAGCCGACCACCGCATCGGCGATCTCCCCATTTGCCGCCGCCACGGCAAGATCGACTCCCTTGCCGCCCCATCGCGCCTTGTCACCGTCGCGCTTCTCGACCGCTTCATGCGCGCCCGTCGACGCCCCCGACGGCACCGCCGCGCGCCCCAGGCTGCCGTCCTCGAGCAGCACGTCGACCTCGACCGTGGGATTGCCCCGGCTGTCGAGGACGGCTCGAGCGTGGATGTCGACGATCGCAGTCACTGGCACCTCGTTGGGAAAATCGTTACGCGTCGCGTTCTATCGACCGAGGCTCTGGGGGACAAGTTTTCCGCCCTTCTCGGAACGCGTCTTCGGGGTGACGTGTTTGTACTGCGTAAGTTTTCCAACCAGCGGAGACGCGTACCATGGCCGACACCGACCTGCCCGAGGGCACCGACACGATCATCAATGGCGCCGGAGTCGGCGACGAGAAGACTCGGTCATCCCGCGTCCGGGACGATACGTCGCTTTATGCGACCGACACTGGCACACGCCCGAGCGGCGGCGTCCGCGAAGCCATCAAGGGCGGCACCGACAAGCTGAAATCGACCGCAAACGACCGCGCTTTGGGCTTTGTCAGTCAGGGCATCGAACGCTCGTCGGGCGCGCTCAGCAACGTCTCGGCGCTGATCGGCGATACCGCCGCCAGCATCGACGACCGGCTCGGCAGCCAATATGGCGATTACGCCCGGCAGGCCGCGGAGGCGGTCGAGCGCGCCGCTCGGAGCCTCGCCAACAAGGAGCCCGACGAACTGATCGACGACGCCCGCAGCCTCGTGCGCAAGTCACCCGGGATCGCGCTTGCGGGCGCAGCTATCCTTGGCTTCGCGCTCGTCCGCGTCGTCAAGTCGGGGCTAGAGGACGGCGGCTCGAAGAACCGCGATCGCTCCACCAACTGATGCTCAAGCCGCGCAATCCTCCGCCGGGCGAGCCGGAGAGCCTGTCGAACCTGTTCGGTCGAGCGAAGGAGGATGCGCGCGCATGGGCGGCGGCCGAGGTCGCGCTCTGCCGCACGATCGCGACCGAGAAGGCAAAGGCGTATCAACTCCCGCTGAAGATGTTGGCCGCGGCGCTATTCCTCGGTCACGCCGCGCTTCTCGTGGCGGTCGCCACGTTGTTCGTGGCGCTGGCGCAAGTAATGAACCCGGCGCTCGCCGGGCTCGTCAGCGTCGTGATTCTGGTCGGCGCGGCGGCGATCTTCGTCAAGGTCGCGCTCGGTAAGATCAAAAGCTCGTCCAAATGAGCGCCGCCGACATCCGCATCGCCGAAAAGCGGGGCAAGGCCGAGGCAGCGCGCGAGGCGCTGATCGAGACGGTCGAGGAGATCAAGATTCGCCTCGCCCCCGCGACCATCGCCCACGATGCGTGGGAAGGCGCCAAGGACAAAGGAATCGCGGTGGCCGGGGGCGCGGTCGATACCGTCAAGCAACGGCCGGCACTCGCCGCCGGAGTCGCCGCGGGTGCCGCGCTGATCCTCGCGCGCAAGCCGATCATCAACCTGCTCGCCGGGCTGTTCACCGACAGCGACCGGAAATCCAGAGTCCGCAAATCCAAATCTAAGCGTGAGGAATAATTCCATGGCAAAACAAAATATTTCCGCGAAAGACCAGAACAGCGGCAGCTTCACCGACCGCGCCTCGTTAGCATTTTATCAGTTTGGCGACTCCGCCTCGGGCCAGATCGGCGACAACCCGCTGATCGCGCTGGCCGGCGGCATCGCGCTCGGCGCGCTGATCGCCGCGGTGCTTCCGCAGACCGACCGCGAGACCGATTTTCTCCATCCTGTCGGAGCCAAGGTGACCGACGCCGGACGCGCCCAGTTCGACAAGGTGCGCGAAGCCGGCAAGGCCAAGGTCGATGAGGTCGCCGGCGACAAGTTGCGCGAATTCTTCGGGTTCAGTAGCTCCTCGGCCGACAGCAGCGCCACATAAAAGCGGTCAGCAGGGCGGTTCCCCGGATCGCCCTGCCGTGCTAGCGCGCCGGGCCATGAGCAAGCTCCATCTCGTGTTCGGCGGCCGGGTCAGCGACCCGCAGACGCTCGACTATACCGACCTTTCAAAAATCGATTTTGTCGGCCTGTTCGACAATTATGCCGATGCAGAGGACGCCTGGCGCGGCGCGGCGCAGCGCACCGTCGACGACGCCGAGATGCGCTACGTCGTGGTCCACCTCCATCGACTGCTTGAACCCGAAAATCCGCCCCAGCCGGGTTAGAGGCTGTTTCGGCTTGGCTGGTCTCTTCGTGATCAGGGATTACGCTTTCCGATACCGCCACAGCAGCAGCGGCCTTTGCATCG
>JANMWM010000058.1:0-1602 GCA_031394005.1 Sphingomonas sp. | reverse complement strand
GAGCTGGCCGAGGAGTCGAACCGGCGGCATCGCTTCGCCTGCAGTGGCGGCGAGGAGCTCGATATCGGCGGTATTTATGCCCAGCGAGAGGGGGGCGAGGCGCATGCCTGGACGCTGTCGAGCATCGCCAATCTGCAGCATGCGGTGCGGGGGAATATCCCGGCCAAGTTCCGTGCTTTTTCGGCCGAGATCGACGCGGGCGACCCGCGGCTGCCGACGATCCGGTCGCTGTTCAAGTTCAAGTCTGCCGGGACGGCGATTGACGTTTCGGAGGTCGAGCCGGCGATCGCGATCGTGCGGCGTTTCGCGACCGGGGCGATGAGCTTCGGATCGATCAGCCGCGAGGCGCATACCACGCTGGCCAAGGCGATGAACCGCATCGGTGGCAAGTCGAACACCGGCGAGGGCGGCGAGGAGGCGGCGCGTGCGGTGCGGCTGGCGAATGGCGACAGCGAACGCTCGGCGATCAAGCAGATCGCGTCGGGGCGGTTCGGCGTCACAACCGCCTATCTGGTTGAGGCCGACGAGCTTCAGATCAAGATCGCGCAAGGCGCCAAGCCCGGCGAGGGCGGGCAGTTGCCGGGGTACAAGGTCGATGCCGCGATCGCCGCGGTGCGCCATTCGACCCCGGGGGTCGGGCTGATCTCACCGCCGCCGCACCATGACATTTATTCGATCGAGGATCTGGCGCAGCTGATCCATGACCTTGGTTCGGTCAACCCGACCGCCCGGCTGTCGGTCAAGCTGGTGTCCGAGACGGGCGTGGGGACGGTCGCGGCCGGGGTGGCGAAGTGCAGCGCCAACCATATCACCATATCGGGCTATGAGGGCGGAACGGGGGCGTCGCCGCTGACCTCGCTTACCCATGCCGGGCTGCCGTGGGAAAACGGGCTGGCCGAGGTTCATCAGACGCTGCTGCTCAACGGTCTTCGTGGGCGGATCACGGTTCAGGCCGATGGCGGATTGCGCACCGGTCGCGACGTGCTGGTCGCGGCGCTGCTCGGGGCGGACGAGTTCGGTTTTGCGACCGCGCCGCTGATCGCTGCGGGCTGCATCATGATGCGTAAGTGTCATCTGAACACGTGCCCGGTGGGGATCGCGACGCAGGACCCGGTGCTACGCGCGCGGTTCACGGGGACGCCCGAACATGTCGTCAATTACCTGTTTTTCGTCGCCGAGGAATTGCGCGAGTTGCTTGCGTCGCTCGGGCTGCGAAGTGTCGATGAGGCCGTCGGCCGGGCCGACCTAATCGAGGCGTCGCCGAGCCATCACTGGAAGGCGCACGATCTCGATCTGACCGCGCTGCTGTTCCAGCCGCCGGGGGGTTTGCCCGAGCGTAAGCCGTTCGAGGCGCGGACGCCCAAGCGGATTGATGCGGCGATGATCGATGCGCTGGACGGGCCGCTGCCGGCGACGATCGAGCTTCGCGTCGGCAATGACGATCGCACCGTCGGCGCGGCGGCATCGGGCGAGCTGGTGCGGCGGATGGGCGCCAAGCGACCCGCGGACGACAGCGTGACGGTCAAGCTCACGGGATCGGCGGGGCAAAGCCTTGGCGCGTTCCTGGTCGAGGGGTTCACGGTCGAGGTCAGCGGCGATGCC
>JANMWM010000009.1:0-3064 GCA_031394005.1 Sphingomonas sp. | reverse complement strand
GCGGCACACGAGCGGCAGGTGTCGAGCCACAGCATGCCGTTGAGATCGTCGTAGCTCAGCCACTCGTTGCAGGTCTGGCACTTGCCGTAGCGGCCGTCGCGCATGGCCTTGAGCGTGCCGTCGATCATCGTCATGAAGCGCTGCAGCTTCTCGATCGGGGTCTCGCCCGGTTTGCCGCCCCCCCCAGTGACCGTCCCATTGGTCATCCCGCTCTGCTGCTGAACTGTGCCATTGGTCATGCCGCTCTGCTGCTGAACCGTTCCGTTGGTCATCCCGCTAGAAGCGTTGGCGCCGCCCCCGGCCGCGGCGACCACACCCGGCACGTCCCAACCATAATGGCCCTCGCCTGATCCGCGCATCGCTTCGGGGAAGATTACCAGTTCGGCGGCGCGCAGCGCATTGTCGGGACCGGTCGTCGCCGTGCCGACGAAATCGCCCGACTTGAGCGATGCCAGGCTCGACGCGACGACCCACGCGAATTTGGTGTCCGCGCTGATCGGCACCGCGACCGAATTGCCGTCATAAGTCTTGAGCGCCAGCGAATCCGTCCCCACGGACTCAAGGACCCCGCGCACCCGCGTCGTCGGGGCGGCCGGCGCTGCTGCTGCGGTCACGCCGACATTGGCGGTCGCCGCCGCGCCGTTGGCATCGTCGGAGGGAAGCTTGCTGCACGCCGAGATAATCGCGATCGCGCTGCTCAATACCACCAGTTTCTTCATGATCATTGCATCGCATCCTTGATCGGTCGATCGCGCAGCCGGACCGCAGCGGCCGTCACCGGATACGCCCTCCAGCATTTACCGCAAGGGACATTGGCCTAGGGTACGTAGTCGCGGGGCGCGTTCGACGCCGACTGTTTCCACCCCGGGCATGAGTCTTGGCGACTGATTTTCCTGTCCTGCAGCCTGGCAAATATGCTTGGGTTGACCAATGTTCTCTCAAGTCATTCTCCACCGATCGTCAGCCCCGACCGTGCTGGGTAGGGTCGCAGCAAAAATCACGGCCCGAAAAGTGCGCCATATTGTCAACCGTATCTACTCGGTACGCAATTCTGCCGTTTTTCGGCCGCTCATCGGTCGGTCATGACTACCCGCACCCTCTTCCCCACCCTGCTCTACGAGGCCGATCTGGCGGACGAAGCCCTCCTCGAGACTCTCGCTTACTCGATCCGAACCCTCGCCGAAGACGACACCGCCGGCCGCTGCTGGAGCCGCGATCATGGCTACAAAGGCTACACCAGCTATGCGTCACTGAACGACCTCCCCCGCCGCGACCCCGCCTTCGCCGACCTCGCCAAACTGCTCGTCCGCCACGCCGCCGCCTTCGCCACCGACCTTGCTTTTGACTTAGCCCGCAAGCCACGCCTCGACAGCCTGTGGGTCAATCTGTTGAAAGGCGGTGGGCAACATAGTGGACATATCCACCCCCACTCGATCCTCTCGGGCACGCTCTACGTCGAAGTTCCCCCAAGCGCCGGCTCGATCCGCTTCGAGGACCCGCGCCTTGCTCAGCAGATGGCCGCCCCGCCGCGACGCGCCGACGCCCCCGAGGATCGCCGCGCCTTCGTAACCATCGCCCCGCGCCCCGGCCAGCTACTCCTGTGGGAAAGCTATCTGCGCCACGAAGTTCTCCCCGGCACCGCCCGCGCCGACCGGCTGAGCATCAGCTTCAATTTCGCCTGAGCCCCGTGTAGAGCCGCGCCAATTCTTCCTTCTTTTGAAAGCGAACCATGGGTTTTAAATGCGGCATCGTCGGCCTGCCCAATGTCGGCAAATCAACTCTTTTCAACGCGTTGACCGAAACCCAGGCGGCGCAGGCGGCCAATTATCCCTTCTGCACGATCGAGCCCAATGTCGGCCAGGTGTCGGTCCCCGACCCGCGCCTTGACACGCTCGCACGCATCGCGAAATCGGCCAAGATCATCCCGACCCAGCTCGGCTTCGTCGACATCGCCGGCCTCGTGAAGGGCGCCAGCCAGGGCGAAGGACTCGGCAACCAGTTCCTCGGTAACATCCGCGAGGTCGACGCGATCGTCCACGTCCTGCGCTGCTTCGAGAATGACGACATCCAGCATGTCGCGAACAAGGTCGATCCGATCGCCGACGCCGAAGTGGTCGAGACCGAGCTACTCCTCTCGGACCTCGAGAGCCTCGAAAAGCGAGTCCCCAACCTCGTCAAGAAAGGCCAGCAAGGCGACACGGAAGCGAAGATCGCCGCCAGCGTCCTAGGCCAGGCGCTCGAGCTGCTGCGCGAAGGCAAGCCCGCCCGCCTAACCGTCCCCCGAGACGAGGAGGAAGAGCGCGCCCTCGCCCAGGCCCAGCTGATAACCGCCAAGCCCGTGCTTTACGTCTGCAACGTCAACGAGGACGAGGCCGCCTCGGGCAACGCCCTGTCCGCAGCGGCGTTCGCCAAGGCCAAGGCCGAGGGTGCCAACGCGGTCGTCGTCTCTGCCGCGATCGAGGCCGATCTCGTGACGATGGAAATGGACGAGCGACTCGTCTTCCTCGAGGAAATGGGGCTTCACGAGACCGGCCTGGCCCGCGTCATTCGCTCAGGCTACGACCTGCTCCACCTGCTGACCTTCTTCACCGTCGGCCCCAAGGAAGCCCGCGCCTGGACGCTCGAAAAGGGCCGCAAGGCTCCCCAGGCCGCGGGCGAGATCCACTCCGACTTCGAACGCGGCTTCATCCGCGCCGAGACCATCGCCTTCGACGACTATGTCGCGCTGAGCGGCGAGGCCGGCGCCCGCGACGCCGGCAAGCTGCGTCAGGAAGGCAAGGAATATGTCGTGAAAGACGGCGACGTCCTCCACTTCAAGTTCAACGTCTGACGAAGGCACGCGATGATCTATTTCGAAGACCTCGAGATCGGCCCCGAAATCGAATTCGGCCATTATGACGTGACCCTCAAGGAAGTACTTGAATTCGCGCGCAAATATGACCCGCAGCCGTTTCATCTATCCGACGAGGAAGCCGCCAAGACCCATTTCGGGCGGATTGCGGCAAGCGGCTGGCACACCACCGCGATGACCATGTCGGTGCTCGTCGCGCATATGAACGACGAA
>JANMWM010000330.1:0-6990 GCA_031394005.1 Sphingomonas sp. | reverse complement strand
TTAACACCACCGCCAATCGCTCGACCACGGCCGTCACCACCAGCGTCACGACCCCGTACACGCTGGGCGTTGCCGGCATACCGGGCGCCCCGGTCGTGACCAGCGTAACCACCACCGGCACGACGACCTACGGGTCAGGCTTCACCGCCGATTACAAGCGCGGCGTCGATATTGACGCGATCGCAGGTTACGACTTCGGTATGTTCCGTCTCGAAGGCGAGCTTGGCTACAAGCGCACGCGCGCTCGTGGTTATAGCGCCAATTCGGCATTGCTGACGTCGATCAACAACCCGCTTGGCCTGTCGACCTACACGTCGACCTCGCCGTACACGAATGCCAGCACGCAGTTCAGTTTCCAGAACCGCACAACGGTGCTGTCGGGAATGGTGAACGGACTGCTCGACTTCAGTATCGACCCGTCCGTCCGTGCTTATCTCGGCGGCGGCGCTGGCCCCGCCCCCGTCAAGACCATTGGCGAGCGGGACAGCGCCTGGGCGTATAAGTTCATCGCCGGTCTCGCGACCGCGATCTCGCCCAACATCGACCTCGGGCTGAAGTATCGCTACTTCCAGACCGGCAAGCTGCACTTCAACAATGCTAACGTTGGCCCGTTCACCGGCAGCACCACGGCGGTCACGACGACCACCAACAACGGTGCAACCCCGCCGGTGACCACCAGCTCGACCACCACCAATACGGCCTACAGTTCGGCCAATGGCTTCAGCGACAGCGGCAAGTTTCGGTCACACTCGCTGATGGCGAGCCTGATCTTCAACTTCGGCGCGGCTGAGGTTGCGGCCCCGCCGCCTCCGCCTCCGCCTCCGCCTCCGCCCCCGCCTCCGCCCCCGCCGCCTGCAACGCAGACCTGCGCCGACGGTTCGGTGATTGGCATGGACATGGCGTGCCCTGTTCCGCCGCCGCCGCCGCCGCCACCGCCGCCGCCGCCCAGCAAGGGTGAGCGTGGCTAAGGTTCGGGTTTCGACCTTGAACTGAGGTGACAAGATCGCTCCCGGGTGAGGCTCACGCTTCGCCCGGGAGTTTTCTTTTTGACGCGGTGCCGCCCGGTCGCTAAGCGCCGGAATGTCATTTTCGACAAGCATATCGACAGGCGCGTCTTGGCACGCACGCTGGCCGGCGAGGTTTCGCCCGCCGGCGTTTTGCGCTTCGGGGTCTTTCGATCTGAAGGAATTTGAATGTTCGAAAGCCTGAGCGATCGCCTTGGCGGTGTGTTCGACAAGCTTCGCGGCCGCGGCGCCCTGTCGGAAGCCGACGTGCGCTCAGCGATGCGCGAGGTCCGTGTCGCGCTGCTAGAGGCCGACGTCGCGCTCCCCGTCGCGCGCGACTTCGTCGACCGCGCGACCGAGAAGGCCGTCGGCGCCGACGTGATCCGCTCGATCACCCCGGGCCAGATGGTCGTCAAGATCGTCCACGACGCGCTGGTTGAGATGCTCGGGGCCGATGCCGCCGAGCTCAACCTCGACGTCACGCCGCCGGCGGTCGTGATGATGGTCGGCCTGCAGGGCTCGGGCAAGACGACGACCGCGGCCAAGCTCGCCCACCGTCTCAAGGAGCGCGAACGCAAGAAGGTGCTAATGGCGAGCCTCGACGTCGCTCGTCACGCCGCGCAGGAGCAACTCGCCGAGCTCGGTCGCCAGGCGGGGGTCGACACGCTCCCCATCGTCGCGGGCCAGACCCCGGTCCAGATCGCCGAACGCGCGCTTCAGTCGGCGCGCCTCCAGGGCTATGACGTGCTGCTGCTCGACACCGCGGGTCGGCTTCACGTCGATGACGCGCTGATGGCCGAGATGAAGGCCGTCGCCTCGGTGTCGCGCCCGACCGAGATTCTGCTCGTGGTCGACAGCCTGACCGGTCAGGACGCGGTCAATGTCGCGCAAGGCTTCACCGGGCAGGTCGAGCTGTCAGGCGTGATTCTCACCCGCATGGACGGCGATGCGCGCGGCGGCGCGGCGCTGTCGATGCGCGCGGTCACTGGCAAGCCGATCAAGTTTGCCGGGACGGGTGAGGGACTCGACGCACTCGAAGCATTCCACCCCGACCGTGTTGCCGGCCGCATCCTCGGGATGGGCGATGTCGTTTCGCTCGTGGAGCGCGCCGCCGAGACGGTCAACCAGGAAGACGCTGAGAAACTTGCCGCCAAGATGGAGAAGGGCAAGTTCGATCTCGACGACCTCCGCATGCAGATTGGCCAGATGCAGCGCATGGGCGGGCTCGGCGCACTTGCCGCGATGATGCCCGGGATGAAGGGTCTCGCGCCGGGCAAGGCCGACGACAAGGCGCTTGGCCGCCTGGAGGCGATGATGTCGTCGATGACCGCCAAGGAGCGCGCCCGCCCCGACATCATCAACGCCAAGCGCAAGATCCGCGTCGCCAAGGGCAGCGGGACCACGGTCCAGGAGGTCAACAAGCTGCTCAAGATGCACATGGACATGGCGGGCGCGATGAAGCGGCTGAGGAAGATGGGCGGGCTGGGCAAGCTCGCGGCGATGTTCGGCAAGGGCGGCCTCGAAGGCGCGCTCGGCGGGCTTGCACCTGGTGGGCAGATGCCGGGCGGACTTCCCGGCCTTCCCGGTGTTGGTACCGGGTTCGGTAACCTACCCCCAGGCTTCAACAAATTTTCGAAGAAGTAATCTCAATCCACCAAGATAATATAAGGAATACATCATGGCAGTTGCAATTCGCTTGGCCCGTGGCGGCTCCAAGAAGCGTCCCTATTACCGCGTCGTCGTCGCTGACAGCCGCAACGCGCGTGACGGCCGCTTTATTGAGAAAGTCGGCACCTATAATCCGCTGCTCGCCAAGGACAGCCCCGACCGGGTGAAGCTCGACGCCGATCGCATCACCCACTGGCTGTCGGTCGGCGCCCAGCCCTCGGATCGCGTGCTTCGTTTCCTCGACGCTGCCGGGATCAAGGAGCGCCCTGCGCGCAACAACCCGAACAAGGCCAAGCCCGGAGAAAAGGCGACCGAGCGCGCCGAAGAGCGTGCGACCAAGGCGACCGAAGCCGCCGAGGCTACTGCTGCCGCTGCCGCCGCGCCGGCGCCCGAGCCTGTGCCGGTTGTTGAACAAGCTCCTGCTGCGAAAGAAGCTCCCGCGGCTGCGGAAGCTCCGGCCGAAGTCGTCGCCGAGGAAGCTGCCGCCGAAGAGCCGGTCGCCGAAACGCCTATAGCCGGGGAAGCTGTCGCCGAGGAAGCTCCCGCCGAAGTGCCCGCTGCCGAGGAAGCCAATCAGACCACCCCGAACAGCGACGCTGGCGATGCGCCTGCCGACGTGACCGGCGAACGCGCCGAGGCTCCTGCCGAAGGCGTTGTCGAAGACGCTCCGGACGAGACCGCTGCCGAGACCAGCGACGCCGATGTCGTCGCCGACGAGGCCGCCGCCGAGCAAGCGACCACCACGCCCTCCGCCTAAGCGAGCGTCGAAGCCATGACGACCCCCGCGCCGGAAGGCGGGCGCCGCGTCGCGCTTGCTGCCGTCGCGGGGGCGCATGGTGTGGACGGTGAAGTCCGCCTCAAGCTATTCGCCGACGACCTGTCCAGCCTGCCGAAGGGCGCGACCGTGTTCGTCGGCGGAACTCTGCGCAAAATCACGGCCATCAAGCCCGCCCACAAGATGCCGATCGCCCGCTTCGAGGGCATCGCCGACCGCTCCGCCGCCGAACGCCTTCGGGGCACTCTCGTCGAGATCGACCGTGCCGTGCTCCCGACGCTCGAAGAGAATGAATATTACCACGCCGACATCATCGGCTTGCCCTGCGTCGACGCCACCGGCACCGAACAGGGCCGGGTGGTCGGAATCGAGAATTACGGTGCCAGCGACCTGCTGGAGATCGAGCGCCCCAACGGCAAGCACGCGCTGATCCCTTTCACCGACCCGATCGCCATCCTTGGCCGCGACCGCATCACCATCGACCCAGACTTTCTCGCCTAACTATCCTGCTTGGCGCGCTCGAGGTCGGGCTCGCTCATCGGCTCGCGCAGGATCGGCGAGGCTTCGGCCAGATCATTACGGATTGTCGTCGCCGCCTGTCCGCCTTCGCCCATCGCATGGCTGATCTGGTCGAGACCATGAACCACGTCGCCAGCGGCATACAGCCCTTCGACACTCGTGCGCATCATGGTATCGCACAGGAAACAGCCGTCCTCGGCCAGTTTCGCCCCGACCATTTCCCCCAGTTGGGTATGCGTATCGGATCCGAGCGCGGGATAGACGCTGTCGAACGTCATCAGTCCCGCCGCGGTGTCGACTGTGATGCAGTTCTCGGTCACGCTCACCGCCTCAGCTGGGCCGTCGATCGTCGCGACCCCGGCAGCCTTCAACCGCTCATGATCAGCGGGCGTAAGGTCGAGCGCGCAATCGGGTGCGATCAGCGTCACATCACAGGTATAGCTACGCAGGAAAATCGCTTCGCCGACGCCATTGGTGCCCGATCCGATCACGCCTACCCGTTTGTCGGTGACTTCATACCCGTCACAGATCGGGCAATAGCGGATCAGCCCCCTCGCCATTGCGTCATCGTGAAGTTCGGGGTCCATCGGCGGGCGGCGATTGGTGAGGCCAGTCGCGAGCAGCACCGATCGGCTACGCTGGGGCCCCGATCCCCATTCGGCGCTAAACAAGCCATCCTCACACCGTTCGAGCCTCGTCACGCGACCTGTCTCGATCTTGGCGCCATATTTCTGTGCCTGCTCGCGCATTAGCCTGAGAAGTTCCTTGCCGTTGATCCCGTCGGGATAGCCGGCGTGATTGTGACTGCACGGGATCCAGCTCGCGCGGCTGTCGCCAGCATCGATCACGCGAATGTCGAGCCGGAAGCGCGCAAGATAAATCGCTGCGGTCAGCCCCGCCGGGCCACCGCCAATGATCAGGCAGTCGAGAGGTTTGTTCATCGCTGCACAATCCCCAGTCTTCCACCGATGTTCCGCGTGCGTTAGGGCAGTCGGACGATGACCTTCGCTGCCACCATCCTCACCCTTTACCCGGAGATGTTCCCCGGCCCGCTTGGTACCTCGCTCGCCGGGCGCGCACTCGGTTCCGCCTGGACCCTCGAAACGCGCAATATTCGCGATTTCGCGACCGACAAGCATCGCAGCGTCGACGACACCCCGGCGGGGGGCGGGGCGGGCATGGTGCTGAAGCCCGACGTCCTCGCCGCTGCGCTCGATTCGGTCTCTGACGGCCGCCCGATGCTCGCCATGACTCCGCGCGGGCGCCCGCTCACCCAGGCCCGCATCCGCGACCTCGCCGTCGGCCCCGGCGCGATCATCCTGTGCGGCCGATTCGAGGGCCTCGACGAGCGCATCTTTGAGGCTCGCGACCTCGAACCGGTCAGCATCGGCGACTATGTTCTGGCGGGCGGCGAACTTGGCGCACTAGTCATCCTCGACGCTTGCGTTCGGCTGCTCCCCGGGGTAATGGGCGCAACTTCAAGCGGTGAGGAAGAAAGCTTCGAAAAAGGGCTTCTCGAATATCCGCATTATACCCGACCAGTCACATGGGAAGGGCGCACGATCCCCGAAGTGCTGCGATCGGGGGATCATGCGAGGATCGCGGCGTGGCGACACGAAGCGTCGATCCGGGACACACGGCTACGGCGGCCCGACCTGACCTTGCGCCATGGGGGCGTGATACAGGCACCGCCCTCTGGTGCGCACGACGACAACGAAGGCTGAAGACATGAATCTCATCCAGACCCTCGAGGCCGAGCAGATTGCCAGCCTCATCGAAATCCGCGCCATCCCCGAATTCCGCCCGGGCGATACGCTCAAGGTCGGCGTCAAGGTCGTCGAAGGCGAACGTGCCCGCGTCCAGAATTTCGAGGGTGTGTGCATCGCCCGCTCGAACAAGGGCATCGGTTCCAATTTCACCGTCCGCAAGATCAGCTTTGGCGAGGGTGTTGAGCGCGTGTTCCCGCTCTACTCGCCGTCGGTCGATTCGATCGAGGTCGTGCGGCGTGGTGCCGTCCGCCGCGCCAAGCTCTATTACCTGCGCGGTCGCCGCGGCAAGTCGGCCCGCATCGCCGAACGCCGCGACACGCGTCCGGCAAAGGGCTCGTAAGAGTCCTGAGCCACAAACGCAAAGGGCTCGCCACAGGCTTGAGCTGCCTTCGCATTCGGTTTCAAAAAAGCGCGCCAGTCCCTCGGGTCCGGTGCGCTTTTTTGTTGGACGCGGGAGCGCCGCTCGTTAGCCTCGTGCGATGTTGACCCGCGCACTGCTGCTTGCTGCAGCCATCTTCGCCTCTCCCGCCACCGCTCAAACCGTCACTCCACAACGGCTAACTCTCGACCGCATCTTCGGCAACCCCGCGCTGACCGGCAAGGTTCCACGATCCGCGAAGCTGTCGCCGAACGGCGAGCTGGTTACCCTACTGCGCAACCGCCCGGACGATATCGAACGCTACGACCTGTGGGCGATCGACCCCACCACGAGCCGGGCCCGCATGATCGTCGACAGCAAAAAAATAGGCTCGGGCGCCGAACTGTCCGAGGCCGAAAAGATGCAGCGCGAGCGCGCCCGCCTGTCGGGGCTCAAGGGCATCGTTGCTTATGACTGGGCGCCCGACGGTCAGCACATCCTCGTGCCGATCGACGGCGACCTCTATCTCGCCGATCTCACCGGTAACGTCCGCCGCCTGACCGACACAAAGTCGTCCGAGCTTGACGGCATGGTCAGCGAGAAGGGGCGGTTCGTCTCCTTCGTGCGCGAAAGGCGCTTCCACGTCCTCGACCTGACGACCATGACCGACCGCGCGGTCACTCCGGAGGAACGCGATACGGCCAGCTGGGGTCTCGCCGAGTTCATCGCGCAGGAGGAACTTGGTCGCTTCCGCGGGGCATGGTGGGCACCCGACGATAGCCGCATCGCTCTGACCCGCGTCGACGAGAGCGGGGTCGAGGTCGCGACGCGGGCGTCGATCGGGGCGGAAAAGACGACGACTTTCGAGCAGCGCTATCCGCGCGCCGGGACGGACAA
>JANMWM010000291.1:0-2499 GCA_031394005.1 Sphingomonas sp. | reverse complement strand
CCATCATGTTCGACCAGCACCAGCGTCTTCATGCGACCACTCCCAGCGTCTTCAACTTGGCGACCAGTTCGTCGACCGAGCCGACCTTGATCCCGGCGCTGCGCTTGGCCGGCTCGATCACATTCAATGTCTCGATGCGGGGCGAGATATCGACCCCGTAATCGGCGGCGGTTTTCTGCGCCATCGGCTTCGATTTGGCCTTCATGATGTTGGGCAAGCTCGCATAGCGCGGTTCGTTGAGGCGAAGGTCGGTTGTCACGATCGCCGGGCCGCTCAGCGCAACGGTCTCGAGCCCGCCATCGACTTCGCGAGTCACGTTGACGGTGTCGCCCATAATCTCGACCTTCGACGCGAACGTCCCCTGCGGCCAGCCGAGCAGCGCCCCGAGCATCTGTCCGACCTGGTTCGAATCATCGTCGATCGCCTGCTTGCCGAGAATGAACAGCCCTGGCTGCTCCTCTTCGGCGATCGCTTTCAGCAGTTTGGCGACGGCGAGCGGTTCGACCTCGTCTTCACAAATGACATGGATCGCGCGATCGGCACCCATCGCCAGCGCGGTGCGCAGCGTCTCCTGCGCTTTCGCCGGGCCGACCGACACTGCGACGATCTCGGTCGCCGCGCCCTTTTCGCGCAGCCGAATCGCTTCCTCGACGGCGATTTCGTCGAACGGGTTCATCGACATCTTCACGTTGGCGAGGTCGACCCCGCTGCCGTCCATCTTGATGCGCGGCTTGACGTTATAATCGATCACCCGCTTGACCGCGACCAGCACCTTCATTCGTCTACCCTCTTCGATTGGCTTGAATTCACGCTGCTTTCTTCACTTCAGCGACAATTTTGCGCGCGGCGTCGCCGAGGTCATTCGCCGCGACAATCGGCAGGCCCGAATGCGCGAGGATGTCCTTGCCTTCCTGCACGTTCGTGCCTTCCAGCCGGACAACCAGCGGCACCGACAGATTCACTTCCTTGGCCGCCGCGACGATGCCGTCGGCGATGATGTCGCACTTCATGATTCCACCGAAGATATTGACGAGAATACCTTTCACCGCCGGGTCGGACAGGATGATCTTGAAGGCCGCGGTGACCTTCTCCTTGTTCGCGCCGCCGCCGACGTCGAGGAAGTTGGCCGGGAAGGCGCCGTTCAATTTGATGATGTCCATCGTCGCCATCGCCAGCCCTGCGCCGTTGACCATGCAGCCGATGTCGCCGTCGAGCTTGATATAGGCGAGGTCGTGCTTCGACGCCTCGATTTCGGCCGGATCCTCCTCCGACAGGTCGCGCAGTTCGGCGAGGTCCTTGTGGCGGAACAGGGCGTTGCCGTCGAACGCGACCTTGGCATCGAGCACGAGCAACTTGCCATCGTCGGTCACCGCCAGGGGGTTGATCTCGATCTGCTCGGCGTCGGTGCCGAGGAAGGCGTCGTAGAGCTTCGACGCGACATTGCTCGCCTGCTTGGCGAGGTCGCCGGTCAGGCCAAGCGCTGCCGCCACCGACCGTCCGTGGTGCGGCATGAAGCCAGTCGCGGGATCGATCGTGATCGTGTGAATTTTCTCCGGCGTTGCGTGCGCGACACTCTCGATGTCCATCCCGCCTTCAGTCGAGACGACCATCGCCATGCGCCCTGAATCGCGGTCGACCAGCAGAGCGAGATAATACTCCTTCGCAATGTCGACGCCGTCGGTGATGTACAACCGCTGGACCTGCTTGCCATGCTCGCCGGTCTGGATCGTGACCAGCGTCTTGCCGAGCATCTCATCGGCATGCGCGCGCACTTCCTCGATCGATTTGGCCAGCCGCACTCCGCCCTTCGCATCGGGACCGAGCTCCTTGAACTTGCCTTTGCCGCGCCCGCCGGCGTGGATCTGCGCTTTCACCACCCACAACGGCCCGGGAAGCTGCCTCGCCGCCGCGACCGCCTCGTCGGGAGTCATCGCGGCATGGCCGGCCGGAACCGGCACGCCATATTTCGCGAGCAATTCCTTGGCCTGATATTCGTGGATGTTCATTGCGTTTCTCGAAGTGGCGTGGGTTCGGGGCGCTTAAGCATGAGTCGGCGACCAAGGAAAGTATTCCCCGACGTCCCAGCGGTGCGTTAGTAACGGGTGGTGAACGCCGAGTCCTCCCAGCGCAAGATCATCCACGTCGACATGGACGCCTTCTATGCCTCGGTCGAACAACGTGACGACCCGGCACTCAGGGGCCGTCCAGTCGCGGTAGGCGGCGGCCATCGCGGGGTCGTCGCGGCGGCGTCGTATGAAGCGCGCGTGTTCGGCGTGCGCTCGGCGATGCCCTCGGCCACCGCCAGCCGCAAATGCCCCGACCTTGTTTTCGTCAAGCCGCGCTTCGATGTCTATCGCAGCATATCGCAACAGATTCGTGCGATTTTCGCCGACTTCACGCCGCACATCGAACCGCTCAGCCTCGACGAAGCGTATCTCGATGTCACCGACGATATCCGTGGCCTCGGCAGCGCTCGCGCCATCGCTGAGGGGATTCGCG
>JANMWM010000307.1:0-3872 GCA_031394005.1 Sphingomonas sp. | reverse complement strand
AATCGAGCATGTGCAGCTCCTCGCCCTGTTTCAGCATGGCGAGGGTCTCGGCGTCGGGTTCGCGGCCGGACATCAGTGGGGCGGCGATCTTGAGGTGGCGAAGCAGGGGCTCGGCATAATGCGAGGCGATCACCCGCCCGGCGAGCGCGATGTCGGCGAGATCGGCGCGGTATGCATGGGTCGAGGGGTCGGGCCGCTCCGATCGCCCGGCAAGCGCGAACGCTTCAACCGCGGGCGAAGGCGGGGCGGGCCGCGGGCGTCGCTTGGCCGGGGAGGCCCGAACGGGCGCTGTCCTCGTCGGACCTGAGTAACCGTTTGAAGCCTTCAAGAAAATCTGCCCCGTTTGAAGTGCGCACGACGAACACGTTGCGGCGGTCGTCCTGGTCCCGTTCGCGGCGCAGATAGCCCAGCGTGCCAAGGGTATTCAAGGCGCGCGTAACGACGGGCTTCGACACGCCGAGGATGCGGGCGAGGCCGCGCACGGTGTGCGGGCCGGGGGTAAGATAGACGAGCATCAGCAGCGCCATCTGGCGATTGGTCAGGTCCGGGTCGCCCGACCGGACGTATCCGATCAAGGCGCGCATCCAGCCCGTCAGAGCAGTGTCGCTCATTGGTCCCGACTCTCCATTCGCCGTGTCGTGGGTAAGTAACGGTAGGGACGCCGAAATGTTGCGTCGGCGTGTCAGCTTGGCGACGATAAATGCGGCGGAACGAATAGTCAGGGGCGCGGATAGCGGGCCTCGAGCAGGGCGAAGGTGGCGCGCAGGCCGAGCGCTTCGCCACCCTTGGGACGCCCCGGCTTGGCCGCCGGGCGCCAAGCGAAGGTGTCAAGGTGCGCCCATGGCGTACCCTCGGGGACGAAACGGCGGAGGAAGAGGGCGGCGGTGATCGACCCGGCGAAGGGCGAGTCGGCCGAGTTGGCGAGGTCGGCGAGGTCGGACTTGAGCATCTCGTCATAGCCGTCCCACAGCGGCATCCGCCACAAGGGGTCGGCGTTCTCGTGGGCGACCGCAAGCAGTTGGGTCGCCAGCGTCTCGTCGTTGACGAAGGTCGCGGGGAGGTCGGGACCGAGCGCGACCCGGGCGGCGCCGGTGAGGGTGGCGAAGTCGAGGATGAGTTCGGGGCTTTCTTCGCCTGCGCGGGTGAGGGCGTCGCCGAGGACGAGGCGGCCTTCGGCGTCGGTATTGTCGATCTCGACGGTGAGACCCTGCCGCGATCGGAGGATGTCGCCAGGGCGGAAGGCGGTGGCCGAGACGCTGTTCTCGACTGCGGCGATGAGCAGATGGAGGCGGACAGGGAGACGCTCGGTCATGACGAGCCCGGCAAGCGCGAGGGCGTGGGCGGCGCCGCCCATGTCCTTTTTCATCAGGCGCATGCCGCTCGCCGGCTTGAGGTCGAGGCCGCCGCTGTCGAAGCACACGCCCTTGCCGACGAGCGCCACACGGGGGGCGTCGGGGCGCCCCCAGACGAGATCGATCAGGCGCGGGGCGCGGGCGCGCTCGGCGGCGCGGCCGACGGCGGCGATCATCGGATAGCCCTGATCGAGAGCGTCGCCGCGGGTGACGGTGAGCGTCGCGCCATGGGTCGCGGCAAGGTCCTTCGCGGCGGCTTCGAGATC
The DNA here is from genome assembly GCA_031394005.1 of Sphingomonas sp. GTDB lineage: Bacteria > Pseudomonadota > Alphaproteobacteria > Sphingomonadales > Sphingomonadaceae > Sphingomicrobium. The sequence continues at coordinate 2,254 of JANMWM010000307.1, read as the reverse complement.
GGCGGGGCCCATGTCGGCGGCGGGAGTGTCGACCATGTCGCGGACGAGGGCCGTTGCCTGGGCCAGCGCGACGGTGCGGGGGATGCTTGCGGGATCGGGGGTAAGGAAAATGCGGGCGGGTTGGGACTCGGGATCCGACTTGTAGCGGGTCAGGCGGTGCTGGGCCAGGAGCCAGCCGAGCGCGGCCGGGCCGGGCGATCCCTCGGCCAACCGGTAGCGGCCTTCGGGGAGGGCCTCGCCGAGCTTGGCCAGGCACCACGGGGAGAGATTGGCGGCGTCGGCAACGGTAGTGACGACCTCGAACGCGTCGCCGTCGCGGGGCAAGAGGGCGAACTGGTAGCCGGTCTTGCCGTCGAAACGGGCGGCGTCGAACAGGGCGCGGTCGGCGGCGGGGCGGGCCTTGCGCCAGTCGGCGAAGCTGGCCTTGTCGACCAAGTGGATGGGCCAGGCGGGCTCGCCGCGGTCGGGGAGGAGGAGCGAGGTGAAGTCGGTCATGACCCGCTTCTAGGCGGAAGGTCAGTCTAAAGTCAGCCCTTCGATGCTTTTGCCGCGACGCGTTCGATTGCGGAAAGTCAGTCTAAAGTCAGCCCCCCATCGTCCGTCTGCCCTTGCTCCTCGTCGGAACCCTCCTCCTCATCGAACGACATCTTTTCGACGCGGCGCAGCGTGTCGAGGAGCGCATCGATCTTCGCCGATGCCTCGTCGGGTACGTAGTCGTCGCGGTCGCGCTTGCTGACGAACCAGTGGGGCGGCTTGCCCCTTGGCGATTTTGGCCATGTCGAGCTGCCCGGCGAGGTCCTCGGGGGGAATACCCGAGCTCGGGACGATCGGGGCACATGGGCTGAAGCCGCTCGATGGCGTCACCGAGCGAGGGCAAGTACCAATTTGGCACATATATCGGGTTCTGTAGGAAAGTTCTATTTTGTTGGCTGGTCATTATTTATCGGCGCGGCGGCCTTTACGTCCCGACGATCATGTCACGGTTGGCGACAGATGAGCATGACCGGTGTGGTTATGGTCATGCTTGTGATCGTGTCCATCGCCGGGGTGGACGCCGACTAGGTTGAGCACCGCGGATCGAACGCCTCGCTCGGCCCGGACGGTGTCCGCAAAACGGCGCAATGCAATCGTTTGCCCCTTCAGCATTACGCTTTCCAGACTGTTGCTGTCATCCAACGGCACCGAGGTCGTCGAGGCGATCAGGTCATGATGGGCGCGCTCCATTTCGGATAGGCGGCTCGCCAACTGGCGCACGCGCCGATCATAGATATAAGACAGGTCTGCCACGCTATGCTGCTGCGCCAACGCGATGCGATTGCGCGGACCATCGTCACTTTGCCCGAAGAACTGCGACGTTCGCTCACCTGGGACCAGGGCGCCGAGATGGCCCAGCATGCCCGGCTCAAGATCGACGCCGGCGTGCAGGTCTATTTCTGCGATCAGTAAATCCCGCGGCAACGTGGCACCAACGAAAACACCAACGGGCTGCTGCGCCAGTACTTCCCCAAGGGCACCGATCTAATCTCCCATGGCCTGGACGCCATCGCTGCCGTGGCGGCCATCCTCAATGCTCGCCCCCGTAAGACGCTGGGCTGGAAGACACCCGCTGAGGCGCTTGACCAATGCTTTGCAGAGATCGACAAACACCGTGTTGCAGAAGTAATGGCGCGATCGATCTCCTCGATCGCGATTTCGGGCTTCGTCAGAGCCTGTTGTCGATCCAGCGGGACTCGCGCCCGCGTCATGCGCTTGGCATCAGCCGCCCAGCTCTCGGGCAGAAAGAGCCGCAGACCCACCATCACCGGCACCTCGCGCGAAGCCAGGGTTACCGCACCAGCGACTGGCAGTTGGACGTCTTGCCGAGCGATGAGGCATATTGTGGCGCGACACCAACCAAGTGCTGCCCCTTCTTCGGCAACGCCGTGTCGTCGATGACCAGATATCCAGCCTCATCTCCAACCAGGCGGTCGGCCTCCTTCAGGAGTACGGCCTCGAGTGGCGCACTATCCCACACCCCGTCGGCGACGAAATGATGCAGTTGGTCATAGCCAAACTCACCACTACGAGCCGCCATTGGCTGCACGCTCTTGCGGTCACCGGGCCGATCAGGCCTGCGATATAGGCCGGACGCACCCGCATCCGGGTCTTATGCCGCAACGCCTGTAGAAAGGGCGCCAGCCAAGCCTCCAGATCGCGGCCGCCAATCCTCTGCCATCGCCGGCCTCCATAAAAGCTGGCTCCCCATGAATCAGGG
>JANMWM010000306.1:0-3722 GCA_031394005.1 Sphingomonas sp. | reverse complement strand
TTGGGCGCATCGGTTCTAATCAGAGAGTCTTGGTATAAGCCGTCATTGCCCCAGCGAGGCCTGTAAATCGCCTTAGAGTGCTACCGTACCCAAAGTACCCGACGGCGCCTAATTCGGAAACAAGCGCTCGACGACCTCATCCCAACTCAAGACGGAGAACGGTACGATCAACGACCGGTCGTAGCTAATCGCACGTTTAAAGGCCGCTCGAATGCTGGCTTGGTCACCGGGGTCGTAAGACGAGACATGATCTCGGCCAGCTGCGGCGAATTGAGGCGCCACCATCGGCAAGCGACAATAGCTGTACTGGATCATCTTTATGCTCGATTGGCTGATATAATCAGCGCCTCTATCCCCAGCGTAGGGAGCGATACCGACGTCGGTAAAGCGAACGAACGGCGCGATTTCCTTGAACGGCCTTTCGCCGTGCGTCACCACATTTTCGAACGGGCGAGACAGAGAGGCCTTCGCGCCGAACAGGTGAAAGGTCCAATCCGGGTTTTCGAGCGCCATGGCCTCTACCGCCTGCCCATCGAAAAGCATGTCGCCGACGCTGATCGCGTTATTCGGTCGGTCGTACGGCGAGACGGTTGCGTCATCGAACAGCGCCTTCTCGATTCCGTGCTGCAAATAGAGCGTGGGCCTCTCTGGCGGAATGTCCGCGCGGATGTCTTCTGCCACAAGGCGCACCAAGTCGATCTTGTCGCTTTGCTTCGTCAGCACATCCTGAGCCATCGGGTGGGCACCGATGGTCGCTAGCCGGTCCGCCGCGTGGTAAATGATTTGCGCTTGCGGCGCGTTCTTCCGGATCTCCTCGAGCAGGAGCAGCGCCATGCCGCTTTCGATCAGCACTTCGGTATAGTACGGTAGCCTGGAAAGCACTTACCGCGGGACCGACGAGCTCAGCGACTTCCAAAGCGGTCGGACGAGGCTGTTCAGGAGCCGGAAACGCAAGTTGATCGGATGAAGCGCATCGAACTTAATGAACTCCGCCCGCTCATCACCTAGGCTAGTCCACCGGTTTAGCGGACGGGAGCGCGCGAATGACCAGCGCGGGTCCTTGACTAGGCTGCTCCAACGGCTCAACCGTACCGAGAGGAAATCGACATGATCGCCGCGCCGAGCCAGCGCGTCAGCCATGAAATGCAAGTCAACACGGCGAGGTTGCGTGGCAAAATGCTGCCCGCTCACGATGAGCACTGACCGTTTTTTTGCGATCAACATTTGACGTTCGATCCGAGCGGGCGGATATGCCAATGAAAGTGCTCGACCACTTGCTCCGCTCCCAGTGCGATGAACACGCTTATTCTATTAATCCCGACTTCGTCAAAGAACTCGCGCCGGCCGTGAAGCGGTTTCGGCAGATGAAAATCCATTTGCGATTGTCCCCGCGGCCAGGGGCTAACAGCCGGGGCCTTGTCCGCAAAGGACAGAATTCGAGACGTGCGCTGAATGGCGGCTACTGGGACGGTAGCCGACTGGCAGCTTTCAGCGTCTGCCATCATCAACGGGAACGGCAAAACTGGGTGGCTTGCTGTCGGTCCGCTTCTGGTGACGAAAGTGATAAAGCTGTCCTCATCAGCGGCGCAGCCGACCCCACGTCGTGTTTAATAGCGATCGTCTAGCTTCTCGTTCCCCTGTCGAAGACGCGCAATCATCTGCTATCACGGAAAAGTAGCTGACACGGGACTGTAGTGGACAAAGCTATCGAGCAGGTTTTAACGAGGTAACGGTCAGCTTCTGCAACACGCTCATCATCGGCTCCTGGCCTACCATGATAGATCCACCAAGCGGTCGATCGAGGTCCAGGATGGTGGCGATCGCGAAAGCGAACAGTGCAAAGAGGAGATAGCCAGCAAGCCGGTTCCTCGAAGACGTCGTTGAGAGAGCGTAGCCGAACAGTCCCGCGACGACGACGCAATAAATGGAAAGGGCTTCGACAACTCTGTATGGAAGCCTTGCTTCGGCGGCGGCAGCCCTCTGGTCAGCCAGATCGACTGCGCGATCGACGCCATCGAGGATAAACGATGCGGTCGATGTTCCACGGATCGGCGTGACAGCTGCAATGGTCTCCTGAATGAGCGAAATAGAAAGGTTTTCCGCCTTTCGCTCGAGTTGACGACGCTGTTCGTCAACATCGCTTGGACCCGCCAAAGCCCTCGCTGCGGCGTAGTTGCGAAGTCGGTTCGTCAATGCATCGCGAGCTGGGTTGTCGAGCAGCTGAAGACGTTGCGCTGCGGTGCTTAACGCGCTGGCCTCGCTGACGACCAGCTCTCGGCGATGGTCGAATCGGCTGAGAGACAGGGAGAATGCGAAGCCGATCAACAAGGACAACAAGCCAAGTGCTACCGACAACAGCACGTTGGCGTCGCCGTTCGTGTCTGGCTTGGCTTCATGGCGACGAGTAGCGACCTTGTTCGCATAGGCTCCCAGCTCGCGAGCGAGGACCATCGCCATGAAAAGCACGAAGCCCGCCAGGGCTAGCGGCGCGTGGGCGAAGAAGTGGCCGATCACTGGGGTTCAGCTAAAATTGGCCGCAGTTGCTTGGAGCGGGCGTGCCTGCGAATCGTGCAGCCGCCCAAGTCAGGGTTGCCGATGCAGAGTCTTTCGCGCTCGTCTCATGGCCCTGGCCCGAGATTGGCAAGTACTGAAGGCGTCCGCCGTTTCGACAGAAGCGGGTTGCGAACGCCTTTGTGACCTTGGGGTCGACGATCTTGTCGTTGGGGTTTTGGGCAATGAGGAGCGGCACACCGGCGGGTGAGGCCGAAACGCTGTTCCGGCGCGCAAAGTCAGACCACGGCGCTATCGTCCCGAGATCGACGTTCTTGAGGCTATTCCGCAGCGCGAGGACGCCCAGCATGGTCCCAAGCCGCGGCTTCTTGCCCAGCTCGATACAATTGTTTTGGGCAAGCCGAGTGATAATCCCCTGGGTCGATCGATTGCCAAGGCTCGCGAGCGGTGCTCCATAATGGCGCGACCAGCTATAGGCCGTAAAAGCCGTAAGGAATGCGCGGACCGAAGGATCGCTTCCTGCACGCAGATTTGCGGCGAGGTCGGTGGGAGGTGCGGCTGCAACGGCACCAAGTAGCTGCAGATCGGGTGCGTAAGCTCGCGCCCGCTGCGCAGTCCACAACGCGGCGTGCCCGCCTTGAGACTCTCCCCAGACCACGAAGCGGGAGCCACTGGCAGCACCCGCGATCTGCCGCGCAGCACGTACGGCGTCCAACGTGGAGTTCGCCGCTTCAATACCGCCAAGGTAGGCGTGGATCGATGGACTTCCGAGCCCCGGATAGTCGGGGGCCACTATGACAAACCCGCGTCGGATCGCGTCAGTGAGGCCGGGCGTAGCCACAAAGAAGTTTGCGCTGCGGGACGGAGCGCATTGCTCCGCGACACCCCATGTTCCATGTGTCCAGGTTAGAACGGCTCGTGGCTTGGACGGGATCGCTTCACGCGGAGCTATAACCATGCCCGTCACCTCGATCGGCCTACCTTGATCGCTGGTCGTCCAATAGCGGATCCGCCACGCCTGGGCACCGCCAGGCGTCTCAACGACCGGGTCACTGTAGCTGAGCGTTCCCGGTGTTGCCGCGGGGGCGCTTACGGCAGTCGCAGTCGAGGCGAGCATCAAAACTACACGATTTACAAAACCCACGACGATCTCCTCAGTGTCCGCTGCTGGCACAAGATGCGTTTCTTCGCCCGAGGTGGCAAGCCCGTTC
>JANMWM010000247.1:0-5969 GCA_031394005.1 Sphingomonas sp. | reverse complement strand
GTGATAGCGCTGTGCCGGCCCGCACCCCAACCGGCCAACCCACTAAGTGTATCTTATGTGTTGGCTGGGTGGGGGTGCAGGCCGGCACAGCTCCAGTAAAAACAACTCTAGTCCAGTGTGGAGCGTTCGACCCGGAAACCGGCGGTACCGAGCGCATCGATGACCCGGTCGATCGCCGCCGCGTCGCGCGCCTCGCACTCGACCTCGATCAGCGTGTCCTTGGCCGGCAGCGTGGTGAAAATGCGCTGGTGGTGGACTTCGATGATGTTGACCCGGTGCTGCAGGAAACAGTCGGCGATGCGGACCAGCACCCCTGGCCGATCGGGGGCGAGAATGGCGAGCCGGGCGACGCGGCCCGAGCGGACCAGTTCGCGCACAAGAACATTGGCGAGCAGATGGGTGTCGATATTACCGCCGCACAGGATCGTGCCAATCTTGCGCCCCGCAAAGCGCGCCGGATCTGCCAGCAGCGCAGCGAGCCCGGCCGCGCCGGCCCCCTCGACGACGGTCTTCTCCACCGCGACGAGCAACGCGACCGCATGTTCGAGATCCTTTTCGCCGACCAGCAGGATGTCGTCGACTAGCGCCTTGATAATCCGCCGCGTCAGCTGGCCCGGTTCCTGGACCGCGATCCCTTCCGCGATCGTGTCGCCACCAATCGGGCCGTTGCCGCCATCGATGACGTTCTTCATTGACGGATAAAGTTCGGCCTCGATCCCGATCACCTCGATCCCCGGCTTGATCGCCTTGGCCGCGGTCGCCACGCCTGAGATCAGCCCGCCGCCGCCGATCGGCACGACCAGCAAGTCGAGATCGGGGGCATCCTCGAGCATTTCGAGCGCGATCGTGCCCTGGCCGGCGATGATCGCGGGGTCGTCGAAGGCGTGAACGAACACGAGCCCTTCGACTGCCTCGATCTCGCGCGCCCTGGCAATTGCATCGTCGACCCGCTCGCCGTGAAGGATGACGCGCGCGCCATGACCTTCGGTCTGCGACACTTTGACGGTTGGGGTCGGCACCGGCATGACGATCGTCACGGGGATGCCGAGCCGCTTGCCATGATAGGCGACCGCCTGGGCATGGTTGCCGGCCGACGCCGAGATGACCCCCCACGCGCGCTCCTCGGCAGTCAGTTCGAGCAATTTGTTGAGTGCCCCGCGCTCCTTGTATGCGGCGGTGAACTGGAGGTTCTCGAACTTGAGCCAGACCTCGGCACCGATCATTTCGGACAGGCTGCGGCTCAGTAGCGTCGGGGTCCTGATCACTGCCCCCTCGATCCGAGCGGCGGCGGCGCGGATGTCGTCGAGAGTCGGAGCGATGAGTTTGGTCATGGCGGCGCGGCCTAGCCCTTCCGACGGGCGCAAACAATGCCTACACCGGGAGTATGAAAGCCTCCCTCCTCGCCCTCGCCATGTCGTTCCTTTCGACCAGCGCGCTCGCCGACACGCTGATCGACAATGTCAACGGCGTGCAGGTCGACGGCGCCGGCCAGCTCGAGCATTTCAATGGCCTGCTCGTCGGCAACGACGGCAAGGTCGTCCAGCTGCTTGGCCCGCGCGACCCCCGCCCGCGCCGCGTCGATTTTCGCGTTGACGGCCGCGGCCGCGCGTTACTCCCCGGGCTGATCGACGCGCACGGTCATGTCGGCGAACTTGGCCTCGGGACACTCCAGCTCGACCTGTCGGGCACCACCTCTATTACCGAACTGCAGCGGCGGCTGGCCGCCTTCGCCGACAGCCACAGTGCGCCGCGCTGGATCATCGGCAATCGCTGGAACCAGGAGTTATGGGCCGACAAGCGCTTCCCGACCAGCGCCGACCTCGACGCCGTCATCGCCGATCGGCCGGTGTGGCTAGTGCGCGTCGATGGCCATGCCGCGGTCGGCAACTCAGCGGCGTTGCGCGAGGCGGGGATCACTACTGCAAGCAAGGCACCTGCCGGAGGTCGGATCGAAAAGGGCCTGTTCGTCGACAAGGCGCGCGACTTGGTCGAGAGCAAGATTCCACCCGCTCTCCCCGCGCAGCGCGACCAGGGGCTGGCCAACGCTCAGGCCTTGCTGCTCGGCTATGGCCTGACCGCGGTCGCCGACATGGGGACGAGCGAGGCCGACTGGAACACGCTGCGGCGGATGGGCGATGCCGGGCGGTTGCAGGTACGCGTGATGAGCTATGCACTCGGACTCGATCCGCTGATCAGCATCGCCGGGGGGAAACCGACCCAGTGGCTCTACGCCGACCGGCTGCGCATGGCGGGAGTCAAATTCTACGCCGACGGGGCGCTCGGCTCGCGCGGGGCGTGGCTCAAGGCGCCTTACAACGACAGGCCTGACACGCGCGGGCTCCAGTTCATGGACGACGCCAAGCTGCGCAATCTCGCCAGCCGCGCGGCGATGGATCATTTCCAGGTGGCGATGCACGCCATCGGCGACGCCGCCAATGCCCAGGTCATCGGCGCCTACGAGGAATTGGCGCAAACCTATGGCACCGACCGCCGCTGGCGGATCGAGCATGCCCAGATCCTCGACCCCGCCGATATCGGTCGGCTGGCGAAGGCGGGGATCATCGCCTCGATGCAGCCGACCCACCAGACCAGCGACGATAATATGGTCGAATTGCGACTGGGTGCGGGACGGTTGACGGGCGCCTATGCGTGGCGCTCGATCGCCGCGGCTGGGGCGCATCTCGCCTTCGGGTCGGACTTCCCGGTCGAGTCGCCCAACCCCTTCCCCGGCATCGCTGCCGCGGTCAGCCGCGCCGACCCGCAGGGCCAGCCGCCGGGCGGGTGGCGGCCCGAGGAGCGGGTGACGCTGGCGCAGGCGCTGGCGGGGTTTACCCGCGAAGCGGCCTATGCCGGGATGGCCGAGGATCGCCTCGGATCGCTCGACCCGGGGCACCTCGCCGACTTCATCATCGTCGACCGCGACATCACGTCTGCAGCGCCGACCGACATCGCCGCGACCAGAGTACTCGAAACGTGGATCGCCGGACGCAAGGTGTGGGAACGATCGCCTTCGTTGAGCCGCTGATGCGTGCTGGCTTGCGCCGACGATCAGCGGCTAGCGCGCCCGTAGCGCCCGGTCGGTAAGCATTCCCGGAGTGAGGATCTGCGGCAGTTCTTCCGGCGGCTTGCCCGGTTCGTACCACAGGTAGAGCGGGACCCCGGCGCGGCCCTGCTTTTCGAGGAAGCGGGTGATCGCCGGATCTCCGCTCGTCCAGTCGCCGACGAACACCCGCACCCCGGCCCTTTGGAACGCCGCCTGCACCTCGTCGCGATCGATCGCGCTGGCTTCATTGACCTTGCACGTCAGGCACCAGTCGGCGGTGAAATAGACGTGCGCGGGCGAGCGGGCCGAGGCTCTGGCGACCACCGCTTCGCTCCACGCGGCCGCTCCTCTGGGCGAGTGCGCGGCGGAAACTGCGTGCTGCGGAACGAGGAAGGCTCCGCCGAGCGCGATCGCCACCGCCCCGATCAAAGCGAGGAGCCTGAACCCCTCGCGCTTTCCGAACGCGAACAGAAGGAGCGTGAGCAGCACGAGCGCGACCAGCCCGACGACAAACCCCTGCCCGCCCGCCTGCCGCCACAGCAGCCACAGGCACCCCGCCGCAGTCGCCGCCATCGGGATCGCGAGGAAGCGCTGCAGCCTGACCATCCACGCGCCGGGCTTCGGCAATCGCTCACGAAGCGCGGGAATGAAGGCGACCGCGACGAACGGTAGCGCCAGCCCCAGACCGAGTACCGCGAACACCGCGATCGAGCCGACCGCCGGAAGCAGCAATGCCGTCCCCAGCGCCGCCCCGAGGAACGGCCCAGCGCACGGCGTCGCGACGAACGCGGCGAGCGCGCCGGTCGCGATGCTCCCGCTCGGATTGGTGTCCCCGCCTATCACGGGCAGGCTGAACAGCCCGATCAGGTTGAGCGTGATCGCCGCCGCCAGCAGCATCAACAGCAGCGTGGTGCGCGGATCCTGCAACTGAAATGCCCACCCGGCGGCGCTCCCCCCGGCGCGGATCACGAGCAGCAGCGCACCGAGCGCGCCGGTCCCCAGGATCGCCCCCGCGGCATAGCCAAGCGCGTCGCGCCGCGCCTGCCGCTCGTCGCCCCCGCTGCGGGCCAGGTGGAGTGCCTTGATCGCGAGGATCGGGAACACGCACGGCATGAGGTTGAGCAGAATGCCCCCCGCCAAGGCGCCCAGCAGCGCGAGCACGAGCGACGGTATGCTGACGGCGCCCATCATGTCGCCGCCGCTCGGGACTTCGCCCGGCACCGCCACGAACGACAGGCCTCGCCCGTCGCCGAGCGCGACTACACCCGTCAGCCGCCCGGGCGTGCCGTGCTGACGGACGAGGTCGGCGATCAGCCAGTCCCCTTGCCGCCGGAAGGACTGCGGCGCGGCAAGGTCGATCGGACCATTATCGCTCGGGAAAATGTAAAGCGTGCCGATCGTCACGCCCGCCGGAAGCGGCAGCGCGAGGTGCAGCGCCTTTCCGTCCAGCGCGAATCGGGCAGGAGTCGCAATCGGGCGCGGCAAGGCCCGCCGCCACTCGTCGAACTTGCCGCGCAGCGGCGTCGCGCCGTCGCCGACCGGCAAGTCGAGACTAAGCGTGCCATGCTCGGGGACGCAGACCTCCTCGGTGCAGGCGAGCCATTGCGCCGTCGCCCTGACCGGAATGACCCCGTGCGCTCCCGCCGGCACCGTCAGCCGGACAAGCAGCGCATAGTCTCGCTCGAACACATAGTTGGTGATCCCCGACACCAGCAGCTTCGTCGGCACCGGGTAGCGCAGATCGCCGGCGCTCACGCCCGCGGGGAGTTGCCACTCGACCATCATCGGCAGCCCGGCATCGCCCGGGTTGAGCCAATAGCCGTGCCAGCCCGGGGTAGTGTGCATGACAATGGCGAGTTCGATCGCCTCGCCCGGCCGCGCGCTGCCTTCGGCGACGAGCTCGGGCTGGATCGCATTGCGGCCTCCTGGTAGCGCTCCGGCGAGTGCCGGCGCGGCCAGAAACAGGCAGGCGATCCACAGGAGAAAACTGGTCTTCACCGCGCTCTGCTACGCGCCCGCACCGCCGGCGTCGAGCGGCCTCGCTTCGTCGCACGGCAGCAGATGACGATTGCGTGGCCCCGCACTCCGCTATATGGGCGCGCGCTGGCTTGACCGATTACTACGGCAGGCCGAGCCTCTGCCGGGGAACCGGCACTGACAAGGAATGGAACGATCATGAAGAAAGTTGCCCTGACCGCTCTGGTCCTCGTGCTTGGCCTCGCCGCGTGCGAGAAGAAGACCACGACCACGGTCGACAATAACACCGTCACCACCGAGAACACGGTTGCGGTGGACACCAACACTGCCGTCAACGGTGCCGACAACGCGCTCGACGCCGCCGGCAACGCCACCGCGAATGCCGCCGCGGGCACCGCCAACGCGACCGCGAACGGCCTGAACGCGACGGCCAACGCCGTGGCGAACACAGCCAAGAAGTAAGCTTTTCATTCCCCTCGGGAGTGAGAACGGGAAAGGACCGCTAGCGCAAGCTGGCGGTCCTTTTGTTTTTCGGGAAGCAGCGGTCCAGGTCGAGGAGCGCGAATGTTCCCTATGATTGCGGTGACGGTGGCGCGCCTACTTGCGCTAAAGTCAGTCTAGAATCAGCCCCTCAGCGCTTCCCTGCAAGTTGCTCGGGCCCGCGAATGTTCACGATGTTCGCGCTGAAGACGCCATTTCGTCGAGGGCGGTTTCGGCAAGCAAGAACGAGCCACTGCGAACGACTCGCGATGGGAAGGTTCCTCACAATCGGGGTGTTGTAGGACAGGAAAATCGAAAATCCGCTTTTGGTGATGGGGGTGGACGCCCCCTGACGGGATCAATGTGCCAAGATGGAGGTGTTGAACACCATTTGAGGGAGGCGTCGGTGTCGCAAGTTACCACAACCGGTCTGGATATCGCCAAGCATGTTTTTCACGCCCATGGGGCC